>JBGOWQ010000016.1:0-11172 GCA_041478715.1 Thermodesulfobiota bacterium
CAACACCTGTTCGACGATCGAACCCACTAAGTCTTCCTGCAGTCGCAGATTATCTTCGAATGTGAAATAGGCTGCTTCCGGCTCCAACATCCATAGCTCAGTTAAATGACGTCGAGTACTGGATTTCTCCGCTCGGAAGGCCGGTCCAAAGCAATAAGTTTTACCGAAAGCCATGCAGGTTGCTTCGTTGTAAAGTTGACCGGATTGCGAAAGGTAAGCGGACTGGCCAAAGTAATCCACACCGAATAGGGTAGAGGTCCCTTCGGCCGCGGCCGGAGTGAGGATGGGAGAATCCACCAACAAAAAGCCCCGATCGTCCATGAAGTCGCGCATCGCTTTGATGATTGTGGCGCGGATGCGCAGGATCGCATGTTGACGGGAGGAACGCAGCCAAAGATGACGATTCTCCATCAGGAAAGCCACGCCGTGCTCCTTGAGCGAGATCGGGTACTCCTCGGCAATCTGCGCTACTTGGATGTCGCCAAGATCAAGCTCCACGCCTCCCGGTGCGCGGGCATCTTCCCTCACCTTACCGCGAACGATCAAAGACGACTCCTGGGTCAGTTTTCTTGCCGACAGGAAAGCATCCGACGGGAGTTCTTTTTTGGAAGCAATGCACTGAACGATGCCGGTACCGTCGCGGATCAGTAGAAATAGGATCGCTCCTGAAGAACGGATGTTATAGACCCAGCCATCAATCTCAACCTCATGTCCGAGATGTTGCTTTAATGATTCCACAATTACGCGTGCGATGATTTTCGTCCTCCTTTGCTACGGGGTAGGTATATTTAGCGGCTGTTCCAACAAGAGCTGGATGTCGGGTGGGGGACTGTTCGTTGGGGGTGGCATCGGTTCCACGACGGGGACCGCTATGGTCTCCTGCGGCCAGACAGTGACCGTGATGGTTGCTTGCGGCCAGGCAGTGACCGTCACGGTAGATTTTTCTGGATGCAACGTGCAAACGATAGAAGGCTGCATCCCGGGCAGATAATGTTCCCACAGAACCTTGTCCGGGGGGCAGTTAGGTGATGCGAGATTGCCCGAGACGGAACAAATCTTGGCCTCCACCAGCTCTTCCGATGGAGCGGGGAAAGATTCGTTGGGCACGGTTTTCTGCGCTCGGTCCATGAAGAAACCCCAGAAACTCGCCGGCAAATACATGCCGATATTATAGCGAGTGCTGAATTCCACGGAAGCGGAATCGCAACCGGTCCACACAATCGTGGCCAAGGATGGTGTATAGCCGCAAAACCAGGCGTCCTTGAAAAGGTCGGTGGTGCCGGTCTTGCCTGCCGCAATCAGGCCTTCGCGGTAGGCTTTTGTCTGCCGGATCACGGAGGAGAAATAGTCGGTGACTTGAAAGACAGTATTGGCCGAGAGCACGCGCCGGGACGCCACCGGCCACTCTTCGATCACTTGGCCGTCCCAGGTTTCAATCCGGAGGATCGGGCGGATCTCGCGGCGAATTCCTCCCGCGGCCAATACGGCGTAAGCCTGCGCCATTTCCAGCGGTTGCACTTCGTTGGAACCGATTGCCAATGAGGGCACCGGGGACAAGGGCGAGCGGATCCCCATCGCGGCAGCGATTTCGATCACCCGTTCCAATCCGGTTTTCATGGCAACCTTTACTGCTGCGATGTTGGAGGATTGAACCAATGCCTGCCGCACAGTGAGAGGACCGTAATACCGCTTCTCCGCTCCAGGATAATCGCGATATTCAGAAGGCGACCAACCTTCGATTTCAATCGGTTCCGAAACCAGGATATCAGAAGGTTTTAGGCTGCCGGTTTCCAGTGCGGCACAATAATCGAAGATTTTGAAAGAGGATCCTGGCTGGCGAAGCGCCAAGGCTCTGTTGAATTGCGTCTTTTGATAATCGGACCCGCCGACCATGGCCAAGACATCTCCCGTCTTGGGATCGAGAGAAACCAAGGCTACTTGTGGCTGGGGTATCCCCCGCTCATCAACCAACTCCGTGGGCCAGACCCCCTCCTCCTGCCAATAGCTCATTCCTTCTTGCACCGCTACTTCCGCTTCGTTCTGCAGGTTGAGGTCTAAAGACGTGTAGACCCGCAATCCCCCTTGGGTCACCAGGGTGGGGTCCAACTCCGTTTCCAATTGGGCAAGGATCCAATCCACAAAATAGGGCGCCTTCCAAGCCGTCAGACTGGAGTCCTGGTATTCCAACGGAGTCCGGACCGCTTCCTCCAGGGTGTATGGATCGATCAAGCCCAGTCGTTGCATCCGCAGCAGCACCTCTTCTTGGCGAGACTTGGCCGCCTGGGGATCCTGATAGGGTGACAACGCGGAGGGTGCAACAATCAGTCCGGCCAGGAGCGCGCATTCCGGCAGCGTGAGCGCGCTGACATGTTTACCGAAATAGGTACGCGCGGCTGCTTCCATCCCATAGGCCCCCTCGCCCAAAAAGACCTGGTTGAGATACATCTCCAGCAGGCGTTCCTTGGAATAGGCAGCATCCAGCCGCAGGGCCAGCAACGCTTCGGTGGTTTTCCGTTTTAAAGAAGTCTCGGGCGAAAGATAAAGAGCACGAGCCAGCTGCTGGGGAATCGTGGAAGCACCTTCCAGGATTTCTCCCGAGCGAAAATTAGCCCAAAAGGCACGGCCAATCCCTTCCAGGTCGACTCCATAATGGGTCCAGAAATTCTTGTCCTCGGTGGCGATCACGGCTGAAATAAGATTTTCCGGCAATAGCGAAAAGGGCACATAATAGCGAAGCTCATCTTTGTATACTTGCGCCAATAGCTGTCCATTCCGGTCATAGATTTCCGTTGCCAGGGCCGGTTGAAAGCGCAACGGCTGCCAAACGGTCTCCCAGTCAATGTCGAGGCGGGCGATGATCACCCAACCCGCAATTAAACTGAAGACGGCAATGGTGAGGGTCAGCAGAAACAAAATGGTGATCGTTTTCAGTAGAAACTTAACCAATCCGCGCATTTGGCTCTTTCACGATTCCCTGCTATATATTTTAGACGGTCAAATAGAAATCGGGAGATGTCGGACGAGGAAAATGAGAAAAATGGAACGTGCCTGTGGAATTCTACTACATCCGATCTCTTTGCCCAGCTGCTACGGGATCGGAGATCTAGGCGCCAGTGCTGTCCATTGGCTGGATTTCCTACAGCAAGCGGGACAATCGTTTTGGCAGGTGTTGCCACTAGGTCCCACGGGCAGGGGGAACTCACCCTATGCTTCCCCCTCCACCTTTGCCGGGAACCCATTGCTGGTGAACCTAGAGGCTCTAGTCGAAGCAGGGGATCTGTCCCCCGAAGACCTGGCTGACGAATTGCCATCGTTTCCGACGGACCGAGTGGACTATGCCCGGGTAATTCCCTTCAAACTGGATTTACTGCAGCGTGCCGCTTCTCATTTTGCCCGTCATGCCGGGCTGGAGCGAAAGCAGGAGCTGGCCTCGTTCCAAATGAATCATTCCTGGTGGCTGGATGATTTTGCTTTCTACACTGCACTGAAAGAGCGGTTTGCCGGCCGTTCATGGGACCAATGGCCGGTTGGTCTTGCCATGCGGGAACCGAAGGAACTTGCGGTGGAGAGGGCATGTCTGACAGAGGAGATCTTTGTCCAAGTCTACATTCAGTTTCAATTCTACCGGCAATGGAAGTCGCTGGCCGCGCGCGCCCATGATCACGGTATCGATTTGATCGGGGATATTCCCATCTTCCCCGCCTATGACAGTGCAGAAGTCTGGCTCGAACCGGAACTCTATTTGCTCGATGAGGGGAGGCAACCTTTGGCGGTGGCGGGTGTACCGCCCGATCTATTCAGTACTACCGGGCAGCGCTGGGGAAATCCACTGTACCGTTGGGACCGGATGGCCCAAGACGGTTTTCGTTGGTGGATCCGCCGGATCCGGCACCTGCTTGACTTGGTGGATGTGATCCGCCTGGATCATTTCCGCGGATTCCAAGCCTACTGGCAAATCCCTGCCGCAGAGCAAACCGCAGAACATGGAGATTGGGTGTTAGGCCCAGGCGAGCTTTTCTTTCTGGCGCTGCAGGAATCCCTGGGTGAACTACCTTTCATTGCGGAGGATCTTGGTGTGATCACGCCAGAGGTGGAGAAATTGCGGAGGTCTTTCGGCATGCCCGGGATGAAGGTCCTGCAGTTCGCATTTGACAGCGATAGCCGGAATCCTCATCTGCCTTACAACTATGAACGGGAAACGGTCGTCTACACCGGCACACACGACAACAACACCACCCAAGGCTGGCTGACCGGATTGCCTCCAGGTAAGCGGAAACGGGTGTTGGAGTACTTAGGGACGGACGGGGAAGCCGTCCATTGGGATTTCATCCGGCTGGCGTATCATTCCGTGGCGGACTGGGCGATTGTACCGATGCAGGATGTTCTGGGGCTGTCCAGCCAAGGGTGCATGAATCGTCCCGGCAGTGAGGATGGCAACTGGGAATGGCGGATGAGTCCGGCAGCGCTGACCGATGATCTTTCGCTGCGCTTAAAGCAGATGGCTGAGTTGGCCGGAAGAACGAACCGACGATAAGAACTGGTGGAGACAGCGGGAATCGAACCCGCAACCTCTTCCGTGCGAGGGAAGCGCTCTCCCGTTGAGCCATGTCCCCACCGAGATTTACATCTTACCTTAAAAATCCTTGCTATCCAAGAGAATCGTAACCGGTCCGTCATTTTCCAGACTGACCACCATCGCTGCCTGGAATTCCCCTGCCTGGGGGACGAAACCTGCCAGTCGCAACTGCTCGAGGAAAAAATGGTACAGCTGTTTCCCTTCTTCTGCCGGCGCGGCATTGATGAAAGAAGGTCGGCGACCCCCGGAACAATCGGCAAGAAGGGTAAACTGTGAAACCACCAACACCTCTGCCCCTTGCTCGATCAAGGAACGGTTCATTTTGCCGTGTGCATCGCAAAAAATCCGCAAATGGACGCATTTCTGGCACAAACGCGTTGCATCCTCATGCCGGTCTGCCCGAGCGATACCGAGCAGGATCAGCAAACCGGGACCGATGCGAGCGATTTCTTTCCCCTCTACGGACACGGCGGCATTTCTCACTCGTTGCAGCACCGCTCGCATCAGATTCTCCGCACTTCGTTGATGGATGGGATTCGTTCGATTTTTTGCATCAGCTGGTTCAATTGCGCCAAGTCCTTCACCACCACCACCAAACTGATGCCGGTCAACTCGGAAGGAAGCGGATAGGCATTGATTTGTTCAATGTTGATTCCTTCTTCCGAGATGGCGGTGGTGATTTCCCTCAATACGCCAGGGCGATTGGCGGCTCGCAGGAAAAGTTCCGAGACGTAATGCGTCTCCGTCAAATCCTCGGGCCAGGACAGGGAAACCCGGCGTCCTGCTTCCGGCAACTTGGCCAAGCTGTGGCAGGTCTGCCGATGAATGGAAATCCCCCGACCTTGCGTGATGTACCCGATAATTTCATCGCCGGGCAAGGGATGGCAACAGCGAACCAGCCGAACCAGCATTCCTTCCGTTCCGGCCACTTGCACCGGCCGCTCCCGCGGTTTCGCCAGAACAATATGCGCTTCTTCCTCTATCTTCTTCTCTTCCCGGTTTAAGGCAGTCAGGATTTGTGCTGGTGCCAATTGGCCTTGTCCCAGGGCTAAAAAGAGAGCTTCCTCATCGACTAGGCCCAGGATGCGCAAGGCATCGGCGAGACGGGTTGCCCCCAGATGCTTACGCAAGACCCGCTCGTAGATGGATTTACCCAGCGCAAGACTTTCCTCCTTTTTTAGGCGACGGAAATAAGCGCGAATCTTACCCTTGGTGGAAGTCGCTCGCACGAACTGGAGCCAATCGAGGGAAGGTGAGGCGTTCTGTCTTGTCAGGATTTCCACCCGGTCCCCGGTTTGCAGCTTGTAATCAAGCGAAACGATCTTCCCATTCACTTTGGCACCTGCGCAATGCTGACCCACCTGGGAGTGAATTTGGAAGGCAAAATCCACCGGACTGGCCCCCAGCGGCAAGTTGATCACTTCTCCCTTCGGGGTGAACACCAGCACTTCATCGGCGAATAGGTCTACCTTCACCCGTTCCAGAAACTCGCGGGAATCCGTCACCTCTTTCTGCCAATTCAGTAATTCACGAAGCCAGACGAGCTTTTGCTCCATGACGACGTCCCGCTTGCCGCCTTCTTTGTAGCGCCAATGGGCCGCGATGCCCAATTCGGAGGTGCGATGCATTTCCTCAGTTCGGATTTGGAATTCCAAGGGTTCCCCTTCCGGGCCAATCACCACTGTGTGCAAAGACTGGTACATATTGGGTTTCGGCATGGCGATATAGTCGCGCAGGCGGCCGGGGATCGGGGTAAAAATGGCATGCACGATCCCCAGCACCTCGTAGCACATGGCAATGTCACGGACGATCACCCGCAGCGCGAGCAGGTCATAGATTTCTTCGAAGGATAACTGATCCCGCACCATTTTCTGCTGAATCGAATAGAGGTGCTTGGCCCGATATTGGGCTTCCGCGCGCACCCCGTGGGCAACCAAGTCCTTCTCCACCAATGCTTGGGCGTCCTTCAGGATCCGCTCTCGCTCGCTTCGTCGCCGTTGCATCCGCCGGGCCAAATCGAAATAGATGTCCGGTTCCAGGTAGCGGAACGAAAGATCTTCCAACTCCCATTTCAGCTTGTAGATCCCCAGTCGGGAAGCCAGCGGGGCATAGATCTCCAACGTTTCCCGCGCGATTTCGCGCTGCTTTTCCGCGCTGAGATAATGCAACGTGCGTAGGTTGTGCAACCGATCTGCCAGCTTGATCAGCACCACTCGCACATCCCGAGCCATTGCCAGTAACATCTTACGCAGATTCTCGATCTGGTGCTCCTGCCGTGACCCATAGGCAATGCCGGAAAACTTCGTCATGCCGTCTACCAGATTGGCCACCTCCTGATCGAAGCGCTGGCGGATTTCCTCCAGTGGGATCGAGGTATCCTCGACCACGTCATGCAGCAAAGCGGCCAGAAGGGTTGGTTCATCCACCTCCAGTTCGGAGAGTATGGCTGCCACGCCCAATGGATGTTGGATGTAGGGTTCACCGGATTCCCGCCTTTGTTCCCCATGGGCCTCTAAAGCATACTGATACGCATTCCGCAGCTTCCCTAGATCAACGCGCGGAAGGAATTGTCCGATTTTATCTTCCAGATCTTCTAGCTTCAATACCCTTTCCGTGGAGCAAGCGCGCTCTGTAAGCGCCGTGACTTGAAGGGGATTATATCATTTCGTCGATGTGGGTTCGGCGTGAACCACGACTTCATCCAGGAAAGGAAAGAGATTCTTGATCCGGTCCTCCACCATGGTGGCCACCTGATGCGCTTCTTCCAGGGGCAGCTCGTCGCGAATCAGAATGTGGCAACTGATGATGCTCCCCTGTGTGCTTTGATGATTCTGGATCTCATGGATCTCCAACACCCGCGGATCTCGCAATACCTGCTCACGTAGGATCCGCAATTGCTCAGGTTCGAGCTCATGGCGGGAGCCATTGCCTTGCACTCCGATCGTTTCGATATGCGTTTCCACATCATCGATTTGGGGCAGTTCTTCTTTGAGGGACCGCTCCAAAACATCCACCAGATCATGAGCCTCCTGCAAAGATAGATTGGGAGCCAACTTTACGTGCTGGCTGATGAAGAACCGACCGGAGGAATCCAAATAACTATGGATATTATGCAATTCCTGGATTTGGGGAAAGCGCTGGCTGATCGCTTGAATCGATTCAAAGAAGTTCTCGCCGTTGGCCGAGGGACTGAATTGCACGATGACATCACTGGTCGGAGCGATTTGCTTGACTTCCGCCTCAATTTGCTGAATCAGGACTTGGGAATTGCTCACCGTCAAGAGTCGACGAGCCGAAACCAACAAATCCACGAAAATCCGCGCTCCGGAACGACGCACCCGAATTCGCTCCACTCTCTCCAGCATTGGTACGGCTTGCAACTTTGCCACAATCCGATCCGCCAACCCGCGCGGGGCCTGGTCCAACAGCTCGTTGATGGCTTGCTTGCCCAGCCGGAGGCTGGCGATCGTGACCAGGACCGCTACGCCCAAGGCGGCAATCGGGTCCAGCGTGGGCACACCCAAACTGACTCCGACCAAACCGAGGATTACTACAGCCGAGGAAAGGATATCGGAGGAATAATGCAGTCCATCGGCAGCCAGGGCTTGCGATTGGTATTTCCGCGCTCCAGCATAGAGCAAACGTGAGATGAAGACGTCCAATAGTAAGGAAATACCCATCACCAGGAAAGCCCAAAACGTAACCTCGACCCGGACTTCCTTGCCTGTCAGACGCTGTACGGCTTCATAGACGATCCAGGCACATGTGATCAGGAGCAGTAATGCTTCCGCTAACGCCGAGACGTTCTCCATCTTACCGTGCCCGAATTGATGAAGGGAGTCGGGGGGTTTGGTGGAGATCCGAACGGAAAAGAAGGTGATCAAAGCTGCACCCAAGTCCAGGAGAGAATGCAGGGCTTCCGAAAGAATACCCAAACTGCCCGTGAGCAGTCCCACGGTCACTTTCAAGCTGGTGAGTGTGATGCCCACCAGCACTGAATAGAATGCAATCCTTCGTTTGTGCCGGTTTGCAGCCTGGTCCGTTTCCGTCTTCCTTTCGAGCAACGAAAAACCTGTGGGATCCCTAAAAATCCCACAGGTTTTTCCTGTTGCACCGTTGTGCCCGGGGGTGACCCCTGATTAATGGTTTAGTATTTTTACCAGTCGACGGTTTTTGTCAAGTGCTACTTCCTTTTCTTGCCGGCTCGTTCCCTTGCTTCGGAACGGTTTAACCAGAGGTAGATGATCGGAGTGGCGATGAAGACGGAGGAATAAGCACCGGTGAAGACGCCGATCAGAAGTCCCCAAGAGAAATCGGCAATTAAACTGGAAGTGAAGATAACCAAAGCGACGACGGCCAACAAAGTGGTTAGGGTTGTGTTCATCGATCGGTTGAAGGTCTGCTGGATGCTGCGGTTGATCAACTCCTTCAACGTTTCCCGTTTGCGGAAACGCATGTTCTCCCGAATCCGGTCCAGCACGACCACGGTATCCATCACGGAATACCCGACCACCGTCAATAGTACCGCCACCAGCGGGCTGTTGACCTCGATGAAGGTGATCGCAAAGAAACCGATCACGATCAATACATCGTGAATCAAGGCGATGATCGTGGCAATGCCGAAGCGGAGTTGGAAACGGATGGAAAGATAGATCACGATCCCCACCAGCGAAATCAACACCGCGTAGAGAGCGTTGAGCTGCAAGTCTTGTCCGACGATTGGCCCCACATAATCGGCAGCCACCAGGCGGAGGGTAGGAAAGGTCTGTTTAAGGACGTTCGTGAGTTGGGTGGTCTGATCCGCCGTCAATTCCTGGGTGCGGAGCACCACATCGGTCTCGTTCACCGGTTGAATTTGGACTTCTTTCAGTCCCTGGCTTTCCAGCGCGGGACGCAACCGAGCCGTGTTGAGAGGATCGGAGGCGTCCGTGGCGTATTCCAGTCGACTGCCTCCGGTGAAATCAACCCCCATGTTCAGTGGCAGATGTTGAGGCCGCACGGCCCAATTGATGCCGACCACTGATAAACCGATCACGATCAGAACGAGGGAGATCGACAGCCATAGCTTGGCTCTACCCATGAAATCAAACTTCCCTACCCGGAACAGAACGAACGCCTTCTCGTGCAAATTCAGCAGAGGCAGGTTTTTCCCGAGTTTGGAGTTGCCTACAATCTCTACCAGCGTGCGGGTGACAAAAACAGCTGTGAATAAACTGACCAGGATACCAAGGGTCAAGGTGATCGCGAAACCACGCACCGGACCCGTTCCAAACCAGTACAGAGCCAACGTGGCGATCAGAGTGGTGGCGTTGGAATCGATGACGGTGCGAACCGCCTTGGTGAAGCCGGAGGCGATGGCCCCACGCATCGCTTTGCCTGCGCGAATCTCATCGCGAATCCGTTCGAAAATCAGGACGTTGGCATCGACCGCCATCCCGATGGAGATCACCACACCGGCAATCCCGGGGAGGGTCAGGGTGGCACCGAACAACTTGAGCAGCGCGACCACCAGCACTACATAGATAATCAGGGCGATGTCCGCCAGGAAACCAAGGAAACGATAATTGAGGATCATGAACAGCATCACCAGGATCAGCGCTACGATGCCGGCGATGATCGATGCCCGAACAGCGGCCTCGCCCAAGGTGGGGGCTACTGTGCGTTCTTCCGCGATCACCAGTTTCACCGGGAGGGCGCCACCCCGCAACAGCTGAGCGATCGTGGTCGCTTCATCGATGCTGAAACTGCCGGTCAGGACGGCTTCCCCGGAAGGGATCACATCCTTCACGTTGCCGGCGAAGACAATCTGGTCGTCCAGGACGGTGTACAGCATCTTGCCCACGTTTTGCTGCGTGAGCGTGGCAAAGATGGTCGTACCCTGGTCGTTGAACTTGATCTGAACTTCCGGCTCGCCCTTCTGGCTGTAGCTGGCCTTGGCGTCGAGCAGGTAGGCTCCTGTGATTCCGACCGTGCCCTTGGGCAGGGAAAGGTTGAGTCCGGGCGTCGGCGTCAAGGTTTTCCGCGCCTCATCCATCGTGGTGAAGCCGGGTTCTTCGCTCAGCACAGCAAACTGCCGGTTGCCATTCTGGTCGTAATAGAGAAGCAACATCGGGATGGTGACCCCTGAGCGCGTTTCGGCCACGATGGTGGGCGACAGCGTTTGTCCGCCGGAGGAGGTGACCGTCAGATTGGATGCAGTAATCGTGACCCGCTCCGCTGCTGCGATGAATTCCAACATGGCGGTCCGCTGCAAGATTTCGCGGGCCTTGGCCGGGTCTTGATATCCGGGCAGGTCGACGATAATCCGGTTCCAGCGGTCACCACCTTGTTGCTGGATGATCGGTTCGGTCAGGCCCAGGGCATTCACACGACCGGAGATCACCCGTTTCGCTGCATCCACGGCATCCCTTGTCACCGGTGCACCGGCTGTTTCCACCGCTTCCAGCGTGAAATGCACGCCACCGGCTAAATCCAGGCCCAGCTTGACCAGAGGGGTAGTGGGAGGAATGACGAAGAGGGCCAGGAGTCCACCCACCAAGACTAAGAGTATGACGATTAAGCGAAAACCAACCTTATTCACGTTCTTTGCTCCTTCA
>JBGOWQ010000053.1:0-7634 GCA_041478715.1 Thermodesulfobiota bacterium
CTACCAGTACTGGTGGGATGGATCAAAGCAGCCGAATCTTGATTCCAACGAGGAGATCCTCATTCAACCGGTTCCCTAGGTTTTCTCGGTTGACCTGAGGAGGGGGCGGCGCGTAAGGTATTGACAGTGGAGAGCTTGGGTACCCCATTCACCCCTGGAATAACACTGGCGGAGATCACAAAGCCATGAATCCCTACATCCCTCTCCATTTTCTAGCTGCCTTTTCCTATCTGTTCTTGGGAATCTATTCTCACCTGCAGGATCGCAAAGCCCAGGCAAACCGAGTGTTTCTCGGACTTTGCCTCGTAACGGCTCTGTGGGCTTTCTGTGTCGGATGCGTTTTGTTGTCACCCACTCAACGGGAGGCTGATTTCTGGTATTTCTTGTCCGCTCCGGGTTGGTGTTTTGCTCCTGGATTGGTGCTTCGGTTTTCGTTGGCCTTGATTCGACAAAACCGACCGTCCAGGTGGTTTTGGGTGTTGCCTTTTTACCTACCGGGGATTGTGTTCCTTGGTCGATCAATCCTCGACTTTGCTTTGTATGGATCTATCGTCAGTTTCAACTTTCCCCTTCCATGGGATTTGGCCTACTCCGCATACTATATCATCGGCCTGGCTTCCAGCATGGTTCTGATTTGGCGATGGGGATTGCAGACTAAAACAAAGCGGGAGCGACGGCAAGCCAGGGTTTTGGGGACCACGCTTGCTATAGGACTGGTGTTGATTCTTTTTGACGAAACGGTTCTTCCGGATCTCGGTATGACATTCATTCCTAGAATTCCGGACGTGCTGATGCTGGTTTGGGCGATCGGGATTTTCTATGCCATCACGCGGTACCGTTTGATGCAGCTTACACCGGCATTGACTGCATCCGGGATTACCAGCCAAGTGAGCGACCTTCTGTTTCTCATCAATCCAGACAATTGCATCATGCAAATCAACGCGAAGGCGGCAAAAACACTAGGATACGGGGAAGAGGAACTTTACCATCAATCATTCGATCTGCTTATACCTTCGGAACAACAGGGACTCTTGCTCCAGCAAGGCATCAATACACCAACAGAGATTTCGCGGGCAATACTGCGAAGCAAAGCGGGCGCCTCGATTCCAGTTCAGGTGCAGGTCACTCCGTTTCATGATCCTGCCGGGGATCGGTTAGGAACGCTACTCATTGCCCAAGACCTTCGGCCACTGATCGAGCTAGAGACACAAATCGCAGAGCGAGAACAGGCCGAGGAGATTCTCAAGCAAAGTGAATTGCAGTACCACAGTACGATTGATGCACTGGCCGACATCATCAGTGTTTGCGATAGGCAAGGTCGCATCCTCTTGGTCAACGAAACCCTCCTCCGCTGGAATCGTCGGTGGAATTTGCCGCTGGATGTATTGGGGAAATCGCTGTATGAATTATTCCCATTTTTGCCGGAAACACTTCCCCAAGAATATGAACAGGTCTTTGGAACGGGGAAACCATCAAGTACGGAGGAGCAAATAGACTTCGCTGGGGAAGAGGTTTTTGTTGAAACTCGGAAAATCCCCATTCTGGAAGAGGGGGAAGTCAAGAAAGTCGTCACGATCATACGGGATGTTACAGAGCGTAAGCGGGCGGAGGATGCTTTGCGGGAAAGTAAAGAACGCCTGGAGCTGGCGCTGATCGGCGGCAATCTGGGATTCTACGACCTGGATTTGCAGACCGGAGAGGGGTATACCGACGAGCGGTATCTCGGCATGCTCGGCTATGCTCCAGGTGAAATCGACCTCGGCTGCAGGGTGAACTGGGAGCAGCAGGTGCATCCCGACGACCTGCGCTTCGTCAACCATCTCGTCCGGTCCGCTATACAGGGAGAGATAGAGATACCCGTCTACGATGAAGAGTACCGGATGCGCCACAAGTCCGGCGAATGGGTGTGGGTGAGAGACCGCTCTCAGATCACTGCTCGCGCTGCCGACGGCGGCCCGCTGCGGGTGACGGGGATCCATGAAAACGTCACCAAGCGCAAGCAATCGGAAGTCGCTTTAAGAGAAAGTGAGGAACGTTTTCGCCGGATATTTCAAAGCGCCACTGACTGTATCTTCATCAAGAATCGATCCCTGCAATATATTGAAGTCAACCCGGCGATGGAAAAACTGCTGGACAGCTCGAGTGATTTGCTTGTCGGCAAGAATAATGAGGACTTGTTCGGCCCAGAAGCAGTTAAACTTGTGGAAGCGGATCGGAGGGCATTGGTCGGGGAAACGGTAGAGAGCGAGGATGTTCTTTGGGTACAAGGGGTACCCTATACATTTCTTACGGTAAAAATGCCATTGCGGGATAATACTGGTTCCATTGTTGGAGTAATCGGCATCGCGCGAGATATCTCGGAACGTGCTCGGGTGGAAAGAGAACTGAACCGAAACCGCGAACAGCTAGAAGAGATGGTGCATGATCGAACGGTCGCCTTGGAGCAGACCAATGTTGCTCTTAAAACCCTCACCCAAAAGTTGGTAGAAACTCAGGAGACGGAACGGCGAGAAATCGCCCGAGAATTGCATGATGATATCGGTCAAGAGTTGACGGGTTTAAAGCTATTGCTGGAACGCAGTTACCGTAAGGCTCCACCAGAACTAAAGGCGAGTTTCAAGGGTGCGGATGGTTTAGTGAGTGGAATCCTGACGAAAATCAGGGACATGGCTCTGAATTTGCGACCTTCGATGCTGGATGATCTCGGCCTGCTTCCCGCCCTCCTTTATCAATTCGAGCGCTTTACCACCCATACTCACATTGAGACTAGATTCCAACATATTGGTATGGAGACTCGCTTCCCCCCAGAAATAGAGACGGCTACATTTCGTATCATCCAAGAAGCCCTCACCAATGTAGCTCGCCACGCAAAGACCTCAGAAGTCTGGATTACCGTAGAAAATCAGGGGGAAGACCTGTGGCTAACGGTAACAGATCAGGGTGTTGGATTCGATCCGGAACAGGGATTGGCCGGAGGAAACAGCACGGGATTGAAAGGAATCCGTGAGCGCATTTCGGCGATAGGGGGGTCGTTTATCCTGGAATCAATACCCGGTAGTGGCAGCCTGCTAAAAGTGCAGTTGCCTCTACGGGAAAAAGGGCTAGATCCGCTAACATGATTCGGATCCTGCTGGCTGATGATCATCCCGTAGTTAGCGCCGGTCTGCGAGCAGTATTGGAGGGGGAACCTGACTTTAAAATTCTTGGCGAGGCGGCTGACGGATTGCACGCGATTCGCTTAACCAAATCGCTTAAACCTGACGTATTAGTGCTGGATATCGTGATGCCGGACATGGATGGAATGGAAGTAACCCGACGAGTGAGAGAGGGCGCGCTACGAACGCGCGTGGTGATTCTTTCGATCCATGCAAACGAGTCCTACGCAGCGCAGGCATTGCGTAATGGCGCATCGGCCTATGTGGTGAAGAATGCTCCAACACAATTCCTGATGGACGCCATCCGAGCTGCTGTTGCAGGAGAGACTTTTTTTAGTCCGCCTTTGTCAAAAAAATTGATTCAGTCGTATCTGGCAAAAACGCTAGAATCACAGTTGGATCCATTTTCACTCCTGACAAACCAGGAACGAGTAATCCTCCAGCTGACGGTACATGGCCTGACATCGGCTGAAATCGGCTCTCGGCTTTTTATCAGTACTCGTACGGTGGAGACCCACCGAGCCCATATCGCGACAAAACTTGGTTTGCGAACCCAAACCGAGCTTATTCATTTCGCACTGCAAAACGGGATGTTGTTGCTGGAAGAAATTCGTTCCGAAGAGAAAAAAAATACGTAGATTTACGGATAGACAGCAGGGCTTTCTTCTGACATCGTAATATCGAAGCATCATAATCCCTGCTGTTGGGGATGGCTGAAGGGAAGCCAACATTATTTGAAGCCGGAGGACCAGGGCACTCCGGCTTCGTCTATTTAATTCTCCAAATCCGTCTTTTCTCTCTGCTTAGATCGAGATCCTCGACGGAAACATGGGGCAATTCGTCGGATTTGCTGCGAGGACATGGCCTAAACGTATTTCTCTGCCAGACCTTCCAGGCATTTTTCCGAGGTTGGCGCTCTGTTTGGGAAACCATTTCACCAGAATCGATCCTTTTTGTGGAAAAACACTGCACACCTGCTTGACAGAGTTCCGTTTCCCCTCTTAAATAGAATACCAAATCTTATCTCTCACAGGAGGGTCAAAAAGTGAGAACGGCAAGAGTGTTATTGATATTTGCATTGATTACCGGGTTGGTTTTCTTTGGTGTAAGCTGCGGTGGCAGCACGACCAGCCCTACTCCCACCAGTTCCCCGTCTCCCACAACCAGCTCACCATCTCCTACTCCACCCGCCAAGGACATCATCATCGGCGTCGTGGCCCCGCTCACCGGTGACTCCGCCACCTTCGGCAAGTCCACCCAGGAAGGCGCCGAGCTGGCGACTGCTGAGTGGAACGCGAAGGGCGGGATCAACGGCAGCCAGATCGTCCTAAAAATCGCCGACGACAAGAGCGACCCCACCGAGGGCGCTGCCGGCATCACTCGGCTGATCGAACAGGACAAGATCGTCGGTGAGATCGGGACCGTCCAGTCCAAGGTCTCTCTGGCCATCGCTCCCATCCTCCAAGCTAAGAAGATCCCAATGATCTCCCCCACTTCCACCAACGAGAAAGTGACTTTGGTCGGTGACTTCATCTTCCGCGCCTGCTTCATCGACAACTTCCAGGGAGTCGTGGGCGCTGCTTTCGCCTACGACAATCTGAAAGTGACGAAAGCGGCCTGCCTCTTCGACGTGGGCAACGACTACACCAAGGGCCTCGCTGAGAACTTCCGCGACGCCTTTACCAAGCTTGGCGGCACGATCGTTGGTTTCGAGGCCCACCCCACTGGGGCGACGGACTTCAACGCTCAGTTGACGAAGATCATCGCCGCTGGTCCGGAACTGATCTACATTTCCGATTACTATAACGATGTCGGCCTGATCTGCAAGCAGGCCCGCGCTCTCGGCTACACCGGTTTCTTCCTGGGCGGCGACGGCTGGGATTCTGCTGATTTGGTCAAAATCGGCGGCGATGCGGTGGAGGGCGGCTTCTTCACCAACCATTTCTCCAAGGACGATACCCGTCCCGAAGTGCAAGCCTTCGTGAAGGACTACACCGCTAAGTTCGGCGCCCCGCCGGATGCGTTAGCTGCTCTGGCTTATGACGCGGCCAACCTGATGTTCGACGCTATCAGCCGAGCCAAATCCACCGACGGCACGGCGATCCGCGACGCCCTCAAGGTTGCTAACTTCAAAGCTGTTTCCGGTACAATCAAGTTCGACGCCAACCGTAACCCGATCAAGGCAGCGGTCATCATCGAGATCAAGGGCGGCCAGCAAACGTACAAGGCCACCGTCCAGCCCTAATCCCACCCTTGCTACCTGTCAAACCTGACCGATAGGATGGAATTCGCAGCCGGGAGCACGAACCCGCTCCCGGCTGCTTTTGTAAGGAGTTCCCTGTGGATCTAACGATGTTTTTCCAGCAGCTGATCAACGGCCTCCAGCTGGGGGCGATCTACGCCTTGATCGCATTGGGCTATACCATGGTCTACGGTATCATCCGCTTGATCAACTTCGCGCACGCCGATTTCCTGATGGTCGGCGCCTTCGCGGTCTACTTCTTCGCTTCCTTTATTCTCACGCTGACAAATGCCATTCCTCCGATCATCATCTTCATCCTAGGCTTGATCGTCGCATTGGTTGCGGGAGCCTTGATCGCCGAACTCTCTAACCGCCTGGCCTACAAACCACTGCGTTACAAGCCGCGCCTTTCCGCTTTGATCACCGCCGTTGGCGTCTCGATGTTCCTGGAGTACTTCTTCGCCTCCCTCCCCTTCATCGGACCCTCCTTCCGCGCCTTCCCCGACCTCATCAAACCGGTGAGCTTCGTAGTGGGCGGCGTGTACTTGAACACCATCCAATTGCTGGATATCGGCCTGGCCATCGTGCTGATGATCCTCCTGACTTACATCGTCAATCGCACGATGATGGGAAAGGCGATGCGTGCCGTTTCCCAGGATAAGGACGCAGCCAAGCTGATGGGTATAGACGTCGAGCGGACCATCACCTTCGTCTTCCTCATCGGTGGCGCCTTGGCAGGCGCAGCCGGAATCCTGATGGCCATGACCTACCCCCGAATCTACCCAAACATGGGCATCCTGCCGGGCTTGAAAGCTTTCGTAGCGGCTGTGCTGGGCGGGATCGGTAACATTCCCGGTGCCATGGTAGGAGGCTTCCTACTGGGCATCGCTGAGATCTACGCCACCAGCTTCAACTCGCTCCTGGGTGAAGGAATCGCCTTCGCCATCCTGATCCTGGTGCTGCTGGTTCGTCCCCAAGGCCTCCTCGGGGAAAAGCAGTCAGAGAAGGTGTAGGTAACGAGATGAAAAACCTATGGAGGAACCTACCCACTCTTCGCTTCCTGATCTATGCCATCGCCCTCTACATTCTCCTCATGGTCTTGAGCTCAGGTGGCATCCTTAATGACTACATCATGATCATCATCAACATTTGCCTGATCTACGTGATCCTGGCCACCAGCCTGAACCTGATCAACGGTATCACCGGGCTTTTCTCGGTCGGCCACATGGGCTTTGCCGCAGTCGGAGCTTATGTTGCCGGTACATTTACTACGCTCGTCTGGAAGCTGCCCAATGATGGAAGCGTCACGACCACCCTTCTTTTCATCGGGGCGCTTTTGCTCGGGGGAATCGGTGCGGCCATTGTCGGCTTCCTGATCGGGATGCCGGCCTTGCGCATGAAAGGTGATTACCTGGCCATCGTCACCCTCGGCTTCGGCGAGATCATCCGCACCATCGTCAACAACATCGACGCCGTGGGAGGGCCACGAGGCTTGCTGGGCATCCCTGAACTCTCCAGCTTCACCATCATATTTGTCGCAACTGTGGTGACCGTCCTCATCTTGCGTTACTTGGTCTATTCCAGCCACGGGCGGGCCATGATCTCGGTCCGCGAGGACGCGACCGCTGCCGACCTGGTGGGAATCAACACCACCAAATACAAGGTATGGTCTTTCATCATCGGCGCCTTCTTCGCCGGCATCGGAGGGGGGCTCCTCGCCCATTTAATCCAGCTCGCTCACCCTACCCAATATGGCTTTTACGCTTCTTTCCTGGTGCTGATCGTGGTCTACATCGGTGGAGTGGGCAGTATAACCGGTTCGATCCTGGCTGCGTTCGTGCTAACAATCCTGGAAAAGTATCTATTGCCGATGGTCCTTCAATGGGCAGGCCTCGGGGTAGAATGGCGCATGGTGATCTATTCCCTCTTGCTGATCATCGTGATGATCTATCGCCCAGAAGGCCTGATGCCTCGTGAAGCCAAATTTATGATCCCGGAGGACCACTAAGATGCCCGGGGAGAAGAAGGTCGTCCTGAAAATCGACCAGATGTCACACTCTTTTGGAGGGTTGAAGGCCGTCTCCAATTTCAACCTTGACCTCCCGGAAGGGGTGATCTGGGGCATCATCGGGCCCAACGGAGCAGGAAAGACCACGGTCTTCAACCTGGTCACCGGTGTCTACCGTCCCAGCCAGGGACACATCCAGTTATTGGGTGAAGAGATCACCGGCAAGAAA
>JBGOWQ010000066.1:0-6441 GCA_041478715.1 Thermodesulfobiota bacterium
CGAAATCCTGAATTCCAAAAACCAGCGATGATGGCTCGCAAATATGCGGCTAAGTCTTCTTCGGGAACGACGATCGTTCCGGGCATTCCCAGATGATGAAAGGGGTGAGATCCGTACCATACCGGTTGGGCTACGGTGCATCCCGTTTTCTGCGCCAGTAATTCCGCCATGCGAGTCACAAGGTAAGTGTCTTCCCCCGAACAGGCATGCGGTCCATGATTTTCCGTGCTACCAATGGGAATGATGATCAAATCATTGTTTTGCAAACGCTCTTTGACTTCCAGGTCGGTCATGGTCTGGTAGTAAATCCCTGAGGCACGATCCATGTGGCCACCGTCTGGTGGCAGTTCCCATTGGCTCACGCTTATCCTCCTTGTGTTCTTACTGAATATCGAAATGGATTAAACGGTTACGTAAACGGTTCAATCCTATTGAAATCCGCATCCCTTGTCAAAAGGGGAGGTGGTCGTTTTCCCCTTCAACCGTTCAATGGTTTGCCACAGCTCGAGCAGAAACGGTTGGACCCCTCGCCGCGGGCGCCGCAGTTGGTGCAGAAACGCCCCCGGCTGATGGAGGGGGTTACCGGACGGCGTACAAGGAAAAAGACCAGGAAAAGGACCGTCAACAATAGCGCCGCTCCGATTCCGACGATCAACCAGACCCACCAAGCCACCCCTCCGGAGCCAGCGTTCGGGGGTTTTGGCGTAGCTGATGGCGGTCCAGTGGAGGGGAGGGGAGAATGGATTGTGGTCCTTGGACTGGGTGGTAGACTCTCTGTGGGGGGCGCGCCGGTAGACTGAAAGGTCACTTTTCCGCCCTGTTCGCCGAAGACCACCGTATTCGCCGATTGCTTTCTGCCATCTGTTTCCAGGATTGGACTTGGGAGGTGCACCGTCATGGTGTAGTCTTCTGCTCCCAGCGCAAAGGCCAGGTACAGGTCGGGAGGCAAGAAATCAATCCAGGCATAGATCAACACCTCGACCGAACCATCCGATAGCGGGTGCCAAGTATCGATAAAGATTTCATTCAGGTCGTCGAAGTCCGCGGAGATCCGGTAATCCCCGCTGCCCAAATTCTCAAACTCCACATACCCATAACCCGCCTCCTCAAACGAAGACACAACATCTTCGATGTATAAATCCTCGGGCAAATTCAACCGGAGTTCCGATATCCCGCTACCATCAGCATTCAACTGCAGCTGGCCATCCAAGACTTCTTGGGCAATGGCACCCGGAGGCGCCATTAGCAACAGCAGAGCCCCTGCGCAACATGCAATGAAGCCGCCTGTTTTTCTCACGACGTTCCACATTTCCCTGGTCTCCTTTCCATCATTCGGTGATCCTCTGATCGTGCTGGTTCCATTATTTCACAGTCGTGCAAGCATCGGCATTTTTGGTCTGGGTGGTGGGTTGTTGGGGACAAAATGTTGGCTTGAGGGTTGCTTCTACTGGTTGCTATTCTTTCGGGATGACTTTCCGTTTTGGTTCCTTGGCCGGCAGAGAGCCGGCGTAGGCAAATGCCTTCTCCAACCAGCGATGCAGGACTTCTTTTTGCGCCAGCAGGCGTTCCGGCAATACTACATATTCCTTCATCAGCCGACCGGGCATCGGCTCAAACGGACGGGCTCCGTCAAGCTGGAGGAACTGCGCGCGGTCTTCCGGAGACAAGCGAAGGATAAAAGAATCTTGAAACAAGCCGGTAAACATCTGGCTCTGGAGGAATGCGCAAGGATAGCCGAACATCCGGCGCATCTGGATCAGCGGAAACGCTTGCAGCATTTCCCCAAACAGCCGGATGTGTTCCGCAGGGGCGGGTTGCCACTTTCCGATTTTAGAGTTTCCTTTTCTCGTTGACATCTGCACTCCTTTTGCTTGCTTGACCCGTTCTGTTCTGAAAAGCACCACCCTTCACGCCGATTTCAGCAGTAGAACACTCTCTACTGGCCGGCGGAGGGAATATGGCATCGGCTTTCCGTAACCGAGACGAATCAATAGCAACGGTTGCGCATCGCCGAGTTGGAGGTGTTCTTGCAAGCGCTTTCGCACGGCCACAACCTCGCACGGCATATTCAGATGCGCACTGTTAATCCCCAGCGATGTAGCGGTGAGAGCAAACCGTTGGAAACTGCGACCCAGTTGGACCCAATGGGATTTGTCGTTCTCTAAAGCTATGAAAAGAGCCAAGGTCGAGGAACCACGAGCCAGGGCGGAGAAATTATGTGCCATGCTTTCGGGATTGGTAAACAGAGTCATAAACAATGTTCCCAACCACCGGGGCGCCACCGGTGCACCAATCGTTAACGCATAAAGGCCATCTTGGAACTTCTTGGCTTCTGCTCGATTGAAGCGGATCCAGGAAACCAATTCCCGTACAAAGGCTTTGTCTCGATATTGCTGGCGCGCGCCTTCTAGGATGAACCGGAGCAAAGGTTCCACTTCCGTGGATCCTACGAACATTTCGCAACGCACGCCTTCTTGTTTGGCGGCTCTTTGCATCGTTTCCAAATCGATCGGAGGAATTGACCGACCGTCATAGGTGCCGCGATTGGATTGGCGGGTAGCAATCGCCGGAAACAGCTTGTCCTCGTCCCTCCCTTCCTTGGGCTCAAACCACACCATGATACATTCTTCTGGTTCCGACGAAGGGAAGAGTTCCACTCTTGCCTCCAACCTGAAATGGTTCCCTGCCACCAACAGGTTTTCCAGCGCGCATCCCAGGCTGATGAACAAGGCATGATCGTCGGGATCGACGACCGGCAACCGCCGGCGAAGGTCTGGTAGAATCCTGATGGCTTGATCGCTGGTCTTGAATTGCCAAGGTTGCGCATTATGCCTTGATGGCGCTTTGATGGCGAATTGCACTAATTCCTTCAGATTCATGTTCGCCTCACCTCCAACCCTGATTCTATTTCATAAATCTATCTACGGTGTTTCCTATAATGCTGCAGATCTAAAACTAGGATTTCTTCACCCTAGTCCTTGTAGGTTTTCTCTAGGGCCTGCAACACTTTTCTTGCCCGCTCCCGCAGCGCCTTCGGTGCCAGGATTTCCGCTTTGTCCTCCCAGCTCAAGGTCCAGCGCAGGACTTCCTCCGGGGCTGCCACGGACACGGTGAAGATCAAATCGCCGGTTGGCTGGCGCTCCAGTTTCTGGCTGGTGTGCCATTGCACTTCTTCGATGTAGGGGGCGATCTCTGAGGCAAAACGGACCTTAACCTCGGTGACCTTCTCCCCACCGGCCACGGTGAAGGCGTTCTGCAAAAAACGTTCCAGGTCGAAATTGCGTTCCCACTGGAACGCAAACGGCGTCAGGTAGGCGCTGTGGAAGCGGTTCAGGCGAAATAGGCGGATCCCGTCCTCGCTGTGCGACTTGGCAACCAGGTACCAGGCCCGGCCGCGAAAGAAGAAATGGTAGGGATCCAAACGACGGCGAACCGGCTTTTTCTCGCCGAAGGCTTGATAGACGGCCTCCACGGACGTCTTCTGGCTGGCACCGTCCCGCAGGATCCGGGCCACCTCTTTTTGCTTCGGCGTGAGGGTGCTCCGGGGGCCGGAGGGTACGCTGACTGTAGACTGCACTCGCTGCAGGGAAGCGCGGACGCTTACCGGAAGGGCGGAGGTGATCTTAGCCAGAGCCCCGTCCAACTGGGACTCCACAAACAGTTCCGGCACTTCCGGTTGGCGGGCAGCCAACACCAGAGCCAGGGCCTCTTCCAGGGTCAGGTTCAGCGCAGGCAGGAAGGTTTCATTCCCCATCCGGTAGCCTCGCTGGTCGCTTTGCACGTCCCACCCGATCCTGAACATCTCGTTGATGTAACGGTAGATCGTCCGCTCGCAGACGTTCAGCAGGCTGGCCAATTCCCGCGCTTTGATCCCCGGACGGCCGCGGATGTTGATCGCCAGTTGGATGATGCGGATCCACTTCTCTTGTACGGCCATTGATCCTTCTCCTGGAACCCGGTTTCTTTGCAATTATAGCGCGGACTGGGCCGGAAAGGGCTGGCCGGATTCTCTCGTTGGCGATCGATGGTTTCTTCATACCTTCTACCATCGTCGGTTTCCCCTGACAACAATCTGTCAGAGAAGCGCGCTACAGTATAGAGAGACATGGAAAGCGAAATGCCAACCCCGAGGGAAGGAAAAATCCGTGCGTTCTACCGACCGCAGATGGTGCCGGCCGATGATACGGGCCTGGGGAACTATTCCAAGAGCCCGCTGAAACCCGCGTGGATGATGGCATTCCTGGAGAAGGAAGGCCTGCTGGGGGATTTCTTCGTCGATGCAGACTGGCCGCCATTTGCCAGGGAGGACTTTCTGTTGGCCCACACGGCCGATTATGTCGACGATTTCTTCGCCGGGAAGAAGCCCCGCTGCGACAGCAACTGGTTTCACTGGACACTTGGTTTGGCCGAGAGCTTGCGCTGGACCAATGCCAGTCTCTACTGTGCCATCCGTCACGCTTTGCTTCATCCGCAAGAGGTGACCTTGACCCCGGTCAGCGGGTTTCATCACGCCACCCCGCACGGCGGCAACGGGTTTTGCACCTTCAGCGGACAGGTCATCGCCGCCGTCCGGTTGTGGCGCGAGCATCGCTGCCGTACCGCCTTCATCGACTGCGACCAGCACTTCGGCAACTCGATCGAGGATTCCCGCTTTTTTGCCAAGGACTTGGCTCAGGCAATCCCGCAAGGAGCTAACCTGAATCCGGAAGGGAGCCACCAAACCTACCTCCGTGACCTGCGCGCACAGTTGAAGTCATTGGGGGAACGAATCCTGCAAGGGGAGATCGACGTGGTGGTCTTCTGCCATGGTGCGGATTCGCACGAGTGGGACGACATGGCTGGCCAGTGTACCACCAAGGAGTGGCTGGAAGCTGGCCGGATCGTCTACGAATGGGTGCGCGAACTGGATGGGCGGCGCGGCCAACCCCTTCCGCTGGCCCTGGCCCTCTTTGGCGGTTACCGCAGGGACGATTTCGATTCCGTCCTGGCACTGCATGCCGCCGACCTGGTGGCGTGTCTGAACATTCTTTGCGGACATCAGATCCTTTACACGCCATGTGTGGGAGATCGTTCGTCCGCATCGGCTTAGCCTGAAATCCCCGCTCCCTCATGTATTCGAGCAAGACCTTTTTGGGATTGCATTCCATTGACAATCCCATCAGGCGCTCTATGCTGTTTGAGGAAACAAGAAGTAAAGGAGGGAAACAAAATGAAACGGTGGTTTTCTCTCTTCCTGGCCTTCGGTTTGTGCTTGTTCTTTGCCTCCCCCGCAATGGGGCTTGTCCCACCGCCGATCTTGCCCACCAGTGTACGGATCCTGGACATCGCCGGCCTGGGCAAGGTGGAGGCGGATCTGGCCAATCAGAAGTTGGTGTTCACTTGCTACAACCCAGGGAATGTGCCGCTGGAATACTCCATTCTGGCCGGTGGCAACTACAGCCAGAGCGAGGCTGGGGGTTGGGGCAGTTCAGAGGTGACCCCTGCCGTTAAGAAGGAAACCCTGCCGCATTACCAGACCTTCCTAGTGACCATCGCCCGCTATGAGAAGATCGGGGTAGCGCTCTGCCGGGAAAACGACGGGATG
Organism: Thermodesulfobiota bacterium; assembly: GCA_041478715.1. Lineage (GTDB taxonomy): Bacteria > Caldisericota > JANLFM01 > JANLFM01 > JANLFM01 > JAPLHX01. The sequence continues at coordinate 5,585 of JBGOWQ010000066.1, forward strand.
CTGGCGTTCTGCCGGCTGGGTGAATACACCGGGGATCTCACACCGACCCCCGTGCTGAACCTCTCTGGTCTGGGGAAGTGCGAGGCGGACTTGGTCAATCAGAAACTGGCTTTCACTTGCACCAATCCGGGGAACGTGCCGTTGGAATACTCCATCCTAGCCGGTGGCAGCTACAGCCAAAGTGAAGCCGGGGGTTGGAGTTCTCCGGAGGTGACTCCCGCCATCAGGAGGGAAACCCTACCGCACTACCAGACCTTCCTCACCGCGATCGCCCGCTACGAATCACTGGCCGCGGCCATCTGCCGGGAAAACGACGGTCGTCTGGCCGTCCTGCAGCTGAAATCGGTGCAACCCTCCCCCACACCGACGCCCACACCGACCGAACCGCGGATTACCCTGGTTCAGCCCAAAGGCGGTGAATCCCTGGTGGCTGGGGATTCCTACCAGATCCTCTGGGTCACCCTCAACTCCCCCCGCCTACCCAACCAGGTGCGAATCCAGTTTTCTTCGAATGGCGGGATGGATTGGACACCGGTCGCTACCGCCCCCAACAACGGCGCGTTCACCTGGTCGGTTCCTCAGGTGAGGACGACCCAGGCCCGGATCCGGCTGATCTGGGAAGGATCGCAGAACCTGCAGACGATCGCCGAGGATACGGGCGCCAATTTCACCATTGCCTTGCGACCGCAAGGGTTGATTATTCAGAAACTGGCCACTCAGGATTCCGTCGCGGCCGGCGAACCGATCACCTTCAACCTGCTGGTGTCCAATAGTGAGGATCAAGCCTTGTACTATGTGCGTGTGACCGACTCACTACCCGCAGGAACGACGTTTGTACAAGCGCCGGCCACCGCATC
>JBGOWQ010000243.1:0-2859 GCA_041478715.1 Thermodesulfobiota bacterium
CAATGGAAACGAAACGGGCAATTTTCCGGATCTACCGGATGCGGAAATTCTATTAGAAACACCGACCAGATAGAAGAAAGGGGAAAAGACAGAAGATGAGTAAGAAGTTCTTCGCAGTTGTTGCTATTTTGACGCTCTTTGCGTTCCTGATGACTTCTTGTGGAGCCCAGCAAACACCAACTCCCACGCCGACCACGCCGTCCAGCAGCGCAACGCCTACTCCCACACCCACTCCCAGCGAGAAGATTACGAAGGTAGCCTTCATTTACATCGGCCCTATCGGCGATGGCGGCTGGACCTTCGAGCATGACCAGGGCCGCCTCTACCTGGAGAAGAACGTCGCTAACGTGCAAACCACCTACATCGAATCCGTACCGGAAGGCGCGGATTCCACGAAAGTGATCCGAGATTATGCCCAAAAAGGCTATGACGTGATCATCACCACCTCCTTCGGCTACATGGATCCCACCATCGAAGTGGCCAAGGATTTCCCCAAGACCATTTTCCTGCACTGCTCCGGCTACAAGACCGCTGCTAATGTGGGAACCTACTTTGGCAAGATCGAAGAATCCCGCTACCTTTCCGGCATGGTTGCCGGCAAAATGACCAAAACCAACAAACTGGGTTATGTAGCTGCTTTTCCCATCCCAGAAGTGATTCGCGGCTGCAACGCCTTCACCCTGGGCGTGCGCGCGGTGAACCCGGAGGCCACGGTCAGCGTGGTCTGGACCAACACCTGGTACGATCCGGCCAAGGAGCGTCAGGCAGCGGAAGGATTGCTGGATACCGGTTGTGACGTGATTGGCCAGCACCAGGATACCCCAGGGCCGCAGCAGGCGGCAGAAGCCAAGGGTGTCTACGGAGTCGGCTACGACTCCGATATGTCAAAATACGCCCCCAAGGCCGTTTTGACCAGCCCCATTTGGATCTGGGGGATCTACTATGCCGACGTTGTCAAACGGATTCAAGCCGGCACTTGGAAGACCGAACAGTACTGGGGCGGCACGAAGGAAGGCGTGGTCGGTCTAGCGCCGATGGCCAGCTTTGTCCCCGCCGAAGTGAAGAAGCTGGTGGATGACAAGAAAGCCGAGATCCTCGCCGGAACATTTGGCGAGTTCGAGATTTTCGCCGGACCGCTGAAGGATCAGACCGGGGCGATCAAGGTTCCAGCAGGCACCAAGATGACCGCCGAAGAGATCCTGAACATGGGCTGGTTCGTGGAAGGCGTCGAAGGTACAATTCCCGCAGGCGGCTAGGAACCATTCGATACCAATGGCATGATCATGTGGGGAGGCGTTTCGCCTCCCCACATCTAAAACAGACGGAAGGAAACCGGTCGATTGACTGAAGACCTGCTCGTGCGGATGGAAGGAATCGTCAAACGGTTCCCCGGTGTACTGGCCAACGATGGCGTGGACTTCGACATTCGGCGAGGCGAGATCCATACGTTGTTGGGGGAAAACGGAGCCGGAAAATCCACCTTGATGAGCGTCCTCGCCGGCGCCTATCACCCCGATGCCGGTTCGATTTTTATCGGCGGGAAAAAGGCCGTGATCCATTCCCCGCGCGATGCCATCCGTGTAGGGGTGGGGATGGTGCATCAGAATTTCATGCTGGTTTCCTCGTATACAGTGGCGGAAAACGTCACGCTGGGCCTGAACAGACCAAGATTTCTGATCCGCTCCCGCTCGTTGGAGAAGGACGTGGCGGAAAAGGCCCAAACCTATGGATTGCAGGTGGATCCTTCCGCCAAAATCTGGCAGCTTTCCGTCGGTGAGCAACAACGGGTGGAAATCCTGAAGATGCTCTACCGAGGCGTCAAGATCCTGATTTTAGACGAGCCGACGGCCGTATTGACGCCGCAAGAAGTCGATGAGTTTTTCGTCACGCTGCGCCGAATGGCCGCTGCCGGGCAAGGGATCGTCTTCATCAGCCACAAGATGGATGAAGTGCTGAATATCTCCGACCGGATCACGGTGATGCGCAAAGGGAAAAAGATTGCCACCGTGGCCGCCAAGGAGACCACTGCCCGCGATCTGGCGATCATGATGGTCGGTCGGGAAGTGCTCTATCAATTGGACAAGGCCGACAAGCCGCCAGGGCAGGAGGTTTTGTCCCTGCAAGGGATTTGGTCCCTTTCCGATAAGCGGTTGCCCGCTCTGCGTGGACTTTCCCTGTCCCTGCGGGCGGGAGAGATCCTCGGCATCGCCGGAGTGGCCGGCAACGGCCAACGTGAGCTGGCCGAGACGATTACCGGCCTGCGCCCCGTCACGAAAGGACGGATCCTGGTCAACCAGAAAGATATGACCAACAAAAAGCCCTTGCAGATGATCGAGCGGGGCGTGGCGCATGTGCCGGAAGATCGCAAAGGCACCGGGACAATTCCCAACCTAGCTGTATTGGACAACCTGATGCTGAAGTGCTATCGCTATCCTCCTTTCAGCAGGGGGCCCTTTCTGAATCTTCGCCAAATCCGAAACCATGCTAGCTCACTGGTCAAACGGTTTCATATTGCCACTCCCAGCCTGGAGACCGAAACCAAACTCCTCTCCGGCGGCAACGTGCAGCGCTTGATCCTGGCTCGGGAAATCGCCACCGCCTCTGAGCTGATGGTGGCCGTTCACCCGACGCGGGGGCTGGACATCGGAGCCACCGAATCCGTGCATCAGATGCTGATCGAACAGCGCAACAACGGAGGGGCGATCCTGCTGATCTCCGAAGACTTGGACGAGATCCTTACCCTGGCCGACCGCGTGGCCGTGATCTACGAAGGACAGATTACCGGGCAGATGGCGGCGAAGGATGCCAAAATCGAGGACATTGGTTTGATGATGGCCGGTAAAACAATGGAAGTTTCTC
>JBGOWQ010000110.1:0-5063 GCA_041478715.1 Thermodesulfobiota bacterium
CGAATTGCTACAAGCCTTTGCCACCGCATTTACCCAACTGCGCCCGGGCGTGGTCTTCCAGACATATGCAGAAATGACATGCGAGTTATTCCAGCAAAACAGGACCACCCACTCCGTACACCGTCAGGGCAACTTGGAAGAGGTGATGGTGGAGAACTCGTACGATCCGGATCCCAGCGACACCTGTTTCGATTCCACCTTCGTCTATCTGGTTCGTCGGGACGGGGGCCTGGAAATCCTGCACGACCACCACCAAGTGGGATTGTTCCCGCGACAGACCTGGGGAAAGTTGTTACGCGTCGCTGGTTTTGATCTTGTCTGGGAAGAGCTGCACAACGAAATTCTGTATTTGGCTGGCGTAAGACCGATCTAAGCGGCTGGCTGCACTGGGATCAGACCGGCACGGACTGGTGGCCGTCTGACATTCGCACGCGCCCTTCACCGGCAAGTGGCTTGCATCTGCTTGATCTTGGCAACGATCGCCCCCCGGGAGATCTCTTCGTACTCCAGCAGCTCTTCCGGCTGACCACTCATCGGTGTCTTGCGCACTGCCAGCGAGACAACAGGCACCCCGAACCCGGACAGCGCTGCGGAGACAGCTTCCCCCAGCCCCCCTTCCGGGTGATGATCCTCCACCGTAAGGATCCCTTTCGTTTCCATCGCAGCCTGCTCCAGGGAGAGGACGTCCAGCGGTTTGATACTATAGAGATCGATCACTCGCACGAAGATCCCCTCCTCCCGCAGTTGGCTGCAAGCTGCGAGTGCCTCATAGAGGGTAATTCCTGCCGAGACGATGGTGAACGCATCACGGTCGCTGGCCCGCAAGGTTTTGCTGCCGCCAATCGGGAAGTCCTCATCGGGCGGATAAAGAGGCGCCGTCTCTCCCCGCGTGGTGCGCAAGTACACCAGGCCATGGTGCTGGGCTGCAGCCTCCACCAAACGCTCGGTGGATATCCGATCGGCTGGGTAGAGGACGACACTGCCACCGATGGCACGGAATAAGGCCAGGTCTTCCAGGGCCATTTGCGAAGGGCCATCCGCTCCGATGGAGACACCGACATGTGAACCTGCGCATTTCAGGTTGTTTTTCTGCAATGCGTACTGCGCCATCCGCAATTGGTCTGCCGCTCGCGAGAGGAACGCGCCGAAGCTGGAAAGGAAAGGCAGCTTGCCGCAGGCGGAAAGCCCCAGAGCCACGGAAACCATGTTCTGCTCGGTGATGAACATCTCGAAGAATCGGTCTGGATAGGCTTGCTGGAAGGTTTGGGCAAACGTGGAATTGCTCACTTCGGCATCCAGCACCACCATCTGGGGGAACCTGGGAAAGATCTTGACCAGGGCTTGGCCGTAGGCTTGTCGGGTGGAAAGGGGTTTGCTGTAGTCTTCCGGCAGAATCTTCGCTACCGGCTGATAAGGCGCAGGTTGGACATCCTCAGGTTGTGGAATCATTCCTCGCAAACTTTTGTCCACCGTTCCCAGTTCCGTTAGGGCTCGCTGGAAATCGGCTTCGTTCAGCGGTTTGCCATGCCAGCCATTCTGATCTTCGATCCAGGAGACACCTTTGCCCTTCACCGTGCGGGCGATCACCATCGTGGGCTTACCCTCCCCGCTGATCTGACCGTAGGCATGCAACACCTGCTCAAGATCGTTTCCGTCCTCCACCATTACCGTTTGCCAACCAAAGGAAGCGATGCGAGCCCGATAGGTCTCCAGATCCCAACCCAACATCGTAGGCCCGCGTTGACCCAGCCGATTCACGTCCAGGATTCCCACCAGATTGTCCAACCGGTAGTGGGAAGCAACCTCAATTGCCTCCCAACAAGAGCCTTCGGCCAACTCACTGTCACCCAGCAGGACGTAGGTTTGGTAGGGCAACCGGTCCAGGTATTTGCCATTGAGGGCAATCCCCAACCCCACCGATAGCCCCTGGCCGAGAGAGCCGGTAGCAGCATCCACGTAAGGGAAGCGCGGAGTCGGATGGCCTTCCAGCCGGCTGCCAAAACGCCGGTAGGACAGCAGTTCCTCTTCCGGCAACACTCCGGCGGCGGCGTAGAGGGCGTATAACAACGGAGAAGCGTGACCTTTGGAGAAGATCACCCGATCGTTGTTGGGGTGATCCGGCCGTTCCAGATCAGTCCGCAGGATCCCGCCGAAGAAGAGGGAGACCATCAATTCCACGGCGGACAATGAGGAACTCGGGTGACCGGAAGCTGCCCGAGTGGTAGCTAACAGGATGTAATATCGCACGAGTTTGGCAAGCTCGGACAATAATTCCAGCTTCATATTCCGTCTCCTTTCAGATTCTGTAACCGGTGGATCGCTTGCTCCAGCGGGGGATGGCCAAACAAGGCGGAAGTCGCCACCAGTCGCTGGGCACCTGCCATGGCTGCTAGCGCCGCGGTTTGGGGATTGATGCCGCCGTCCACGGCAATCGGCAACGTCGGATGCTCTCGTCGAATCCGGAGGATTTTCTCCAAAGCCGCCCGCTGGAAATCCTGGCCGGAGAATCCTTCCTGCACCGACATCACCAGGATTTCGTCCACTTGATCCAGCCAGGGTTCCACCATTTCCACCGGGGAGCGCATGCCGAGGGCCAGACCTGTCTCCACGCCGCAGCGACGACACTCCTGCAAAAAGGTCTCAATCCCCTCCCCTTCCACCTGCGCCAGGAACCGTTTGACGCCACCTTCTAAACCGGGAGCCAGGAATGCCAGCGGGTGCCGCACCATCAGGTGCAGTTCCAGATTTGTCGGAGAGCGTAGTTGGGCAAGAGCAGCGACGTCGGAAAAACTCCGGTTCGGCACCAGATCTCCGTCGGCCAGGTCGATCTGCACCCATCGCACGAACGGCTCTACCTGCTTCAGCTTGGCGTCGATCGCGGCCAGGTCCGCTTCCAGTAAACCAGGGATCACTTCCACCACGGCCCGCTCCAACCGCTCGATTTCCTCTACCCGCCGTTGGTGCCGTTCCTCGCCGCAGAATTCGGTTTGCAGCCAAGTATCTAGGATACGGCGGTTGGATTCGGCAGAGACGAAATCGGAGGCCAGCACCAGCAAATTGGCATCATTTTTGGCGCGCGCCAGATGCGCGGTGTCAACGTCCATCGCGGCCACCGCCCGGATTCCAGCGATCTTGTTGGCAACGATCACCATCCCCGCAGCGGAGCGACAGACCAGGATCCCGAACGCGGATTCTCCTCGCTTGCGGGCCATAGCCAGCGCTTTGGCGACCGCCAGGGCATAGAAAGGATAGTCGTCCTCGGGCTCCAACCGATCGTTTCCTTCGTCGCAAAAGGGAATGCCGAACTCCCGCAACCAGTCCTTGATCTGTTCCTTAAGGTCATAACCGCCATGGTCGGCGCCCAGGTAGTACTCCAATTTCTCCACGGGACTCTCTCCTTGTGTCCTGATGCTTCAGTTGCTTCCCACACCAGGGGAACTGTCAGTTCTTCTTCCATTATACGGGTTGTGTGGCCGTTCCATCCCAGGGTGTAGAATAGGCTGTGGAGGGTGTATGGATACGACGATTCAAATTGGTGGTGAGGCGGGCCAGGGGATTGCGACCATCGGCGACACCTTGGCCAAGGTATTCTGCCGTCACGGCATTCATGTCTTCACCAGCCAGGATTACGAATCCCGCATCCGCGGAGGTCACAATCTCTATCGGATTCGGTTGTCCGAGCAACCGGTGCAGGCCATCCGCCAGCGCATTGACATCCTGGTCGCATTGGACGCGGAAAGCATCGCCCAGCACAGCGGGGAGTTAGTCGAACACGGTTTTGCGCTGTACGACGGAGAAACCCTCAAGCGCACCGTGACCGACGAACGCTTTCTGGATATTCCCCTGGTACGCCTGGCGCGGCAGGAAGGTGGAAGTCCCATTATGGCAAACACCGTAGCGATCGGAGCCGTACTGGGGATGATGCGGTTTCCAGCCGACGCGATGGTGCAAACATTGGAGAAAACCTTCCAGCACCTGGGGGAAGAGGTCGTGGCATCCAATCTGAAAGCGGCCCAATCCGGCTACCAGTTCGCCCAGTCCCATTGCCCACTCTGTTCTTTCGTTCCTACTCCGGCGGCAGCCGGCAGATTGTTGATCGACGGGGCCAGCGCTATCGGCCTGGGGGCAATCGCCTCCGGCTTGAGATTCTATGCCGCCTACCCGATGACTCCCTCGACCGGGGTGATGACTTATATCGCTTCCCATGCCAAGGAGCTGGGAATCGTGGTAGAGCAGGCGGAAGACGAGATTTCGGCAATCAACATGACTTTAGGCGCGTCTTTTGCCGGTGTTCGAGCCATGACCTGCTCCTCGGGCGGAGGGTTCGCCCTGATGGTGGAGGGCCTTTCCTTGGCAGCGATGACGGAAACGCCGGTCGTGATCGGTCTCGGTATGCGACCGGGGCCGGCTACCGGTTTTCCTACGCGTACCGAGCAGGGAGACCTCTTGTTCGCGCTTCACGCCGGCCACGGGGAGTTTCCCCGCGTCTTGTTCGCCCCAGGAACACCGGAGCAGGCTTTCTATCTAACCAACAAGGCTTTCGACCTCGCGGAGAAATACCAGATTCCCGCTTTGATCCTGTTCGATCAAACCCTGGCCGATTCGCTGGTTACCTGCGACCGGTTGGATTTCGGAAAACTGTATCCACCGGATTCCCGGTTGCGCGGGGATCCCGCTTCCGATGGCGGAATCTATCGGCGCTACGCGTTCACGGCAAGCGGGGTGAGCCCGCTGGCCGTGCCGGGAAACGGGGTCGGCCTGGTGGTGGCGGACAGCGACGAGCACGATCAAGATGGACACATCACGGAGGATGGCCCGACGCGCATTCAGATGACGGATAAGCGCCTGATGCGCAAGCTGTCACGCCTGAGTCAGGAGATTTCCCCTCCGGAACTGCTGGGGGATCCCACGGCTAAGATCGTGCTGGTGGGGTGGGGTTCCACCTACGGCCCTCTGGTTGAAGCGTGGAGGGAGTTCTCCGACCAATCGGTAGCTCTCCTACATTTCAGCCAGTTGTCCCCCTTTCCGGCAACGCAAACTCTCGACACCATGCGATTGCTGCG
>JBGOWQ010000018.1:0-10685 GCA_041478715.1 Thermodesulfobiota bacterium
ATAGATCAGACCGAATAGGGGAAGCAACGTCAGGGATCTTTTCAAACGCCTTGCTTGAGAAGTTACGTAAGAAGCTTTATCACCAGAATCCAACACCTTTTTGAACCCCCTTTCCTTTTTTACCTTCGCGCAGAGCCAGGCTGAAACAAGTCACCCCCCTTCGTTTGAGTGAGTATTGGAAAATCGAGAAAAAAACTTTGAGAACCATCTCATCTCAATCCTGATGGATGTTTCATGAATCCACTTCCTCGAGGGATTGAAACCCTTCTTCCATTGAAAGGCTGGAAGCGGCCCGATTGAAGCTATTCTAACCATAGTAACGACAGGTTGAAAAGAGCAAGCCTGCGATTACTACGTTCTCTGCTTGGTTCCCCGCTATCGGGACCGCCGGAGTTTTTCAATCGATGGTTCGGGCAGATGGAATACTCTCCAGGGAGGGTTAGCTGTTGCTTTAAAATGACCTTGGAGGTTCTAAAACCGTTTCGTGGTGACCAACATCCGCGGATCCAGGGCGTCGCGTAAGCCATCCCCCAGCAAATTGAAGCCCAGCACCGTCAGCATGATCGCCAACCCAGGGAATAGGACAGGCCACCAAGCCCCCACGGTCAGGAATTTGTAGGAATCCGATAGCATGGCGCCCCACTCCGGCTGGGGAGGTTGGGCACCAAGACCGAGAAAACCAAGAGCAGCGGCTTCCAATACGGCGGTGGCAATGTTTAGGGTAGCCTGCACAACCAACGGAGAGAGCCCGTTCGGCAGGATATGACGGAACAGCACGCGAAAGGGACCGGCCCCAATAGCCTGAGCCGAGGAAACGAATTCCCGTTCTCGCAATGAGAGCACCATCGATCGGGCAATACGCGCATACCCCGGAATGGACACGATGCCGATGGCAATCATGGTATTCCCCAACCCCGGGCCCCGCGCCGCCACGATACCGATGGCCAATAGAGTCGCGGGAAAGGCCAATAGAATGTCCATCAGCCGCATGATAACGGAATCCACCCAGCCCCTTAGGAAACCGGCGATCATCCCCAGTACGGAGCCAATGGACAAACCAAGAGCGACGGCTACCAACCCCACCTGTAACGAAATCGGAGCACCATGTGCCACTCGACGCAAGACGTCCCGCCCCAATTGGTCCGTGCCAAACGGGTGGGCCCAGGAAGGCGCCTGCAGTTTCTCGGAAAGATTGGAGTCGGTTTTGGCGTCATAGGGCCAGAAGATGGGCACGCAGATCGCGACCAGCACGAAAAAAAGAATCACAAAAAAGCCGATGCGCGCGGAGCGGTAGGACCACATCCGCCGCATGGCCTGGCGAAAAAAAGAGTACTTGAACTCCAGCGTGGTGGCATCTGGGGGAACAAGTTCAGCCATGGATTATCCTCTTCATTGGTACCGGATCCGCGGATCCAGGAAGGCATAGGAGATGTCAACCAGCAAATTCACGAAAACATAAATGAAGGTAATCAAGAGAGCGACGCCTTGCACAATCGGATAATCCCGAGCCTGAATGGCGCCGTACAGCCAACGACCGAGTCCGGGCCAGGAAAAAATGGTCTCCGTCAGGATGGCTCCGGACAGCAAGGCACCCACCTGCAGGCCGATCGTCGTCACGACCGGGAGGAACGCGTTTTTTAGTGCATGGCGAAACAGCACCGTCCGCTCAGACAACCCTTTCGACTTGGCTGTGCGGATGTAGTCCTGGGTTAGCTCCTCTAGCAGGCTACTGCGGGTCATGCGGGCGATGATCGCCAAAGGAATGGTTGCCAATGCGATGGATGGAAGGATCAAGTGGCTTACACTATTTCCCAGAGCCTTCCAATTGCCATCAATCAAACTATCCAAAACCATGAAACCCGTATGGGGAATCAAGGTGATACTGGGATCCAGGCGGCCGGAGAACGGCAGCTAACCCAGCCAGACGGAAAACACGAATGCCAACATCAACCCTAACCAAAAAACGGGCATGGAAACCCCAATCAAGGCGACGAACATCGCCATGGTATCGAAAATGGAGTTGCGCCGAGCCGCGGAGATAATCCCAGCGGGCACTCCGATCAGCACTGCAAAGATCATCGCCCACAAAGCCAGCTCCGCCGTGGCCGGAAGTTTCGCCTGGATCTCGTCCATCACCGGGGTATTGGAGCGAATGGAACGACCGAAATCTCCTTGTACCACTTTGCCGACATAGAGGAAATACTGCTGCCAAATCGGTTTGTCCAAACCCATTTGTTTGCGGACCCGCTCCACATTCTCCACGTTCGCTCGTTCCCCCAGGATGGTTAAGACGGGATCGCCGGGAATCAAATGGATGAACATGAACACGATGATGGAGACACCAATCAATACCGGAATCAGAGACAGAATTCTGCGAATGATGTATGTGAGCATGGGTTCCTTTGGAAGAAAGAGGCCCCGCGGGCGATCGCCCGCGGGGCCTCAAAAGAGCTTAGGGTTTTGGTGCGACCGTGACCGTGTTGTAGATCTCAGTGGAAGTGGGGTTGGTGATATAGCCGGAGACCTGTGCCGAGAACAACAAAGGCACCTGGTTGTGACCGATGAAAATGCGAGGGCAGTCATTGTGGATCAAGACCGCGGCTTGCTCGTAGAGAGCTGCCCGCTGGACTTGGTCCGCCACTTTCTGGGCATCGGACAGAAGCGTGATCAATTCCGGGTTGTTGTAGTTGCCTTCACCGGGACGCGGTGTGCCGTAGTGGAAGAACAGGAAGTTGTCGGGATCTCCGTTGTCGCCAGTCCAACCCAGCATCCAGCAGCTGAACTTTCCGTTTTTGCGATCATCCAGGTAGGTGCTCCAGTCCTCCGTTTTCAGGGTGACGTTCACCAGGCCGGTCTTGCTCCAATCGGCAGCGATCGCTTCCGCAATTCCCTTGGGATCGGGGAAGTAAGGCCGCGGGTTGATCATGTACCAGAAGTCGAATGTCAGCTTGTTGCTGTCGCTGTAGCCGGCTTCCGTCAGCATGGTCTTGGCGGCTTCCACGTCGAAGGGATAATCCGTCAGGGCTTTGTTATAGCCCCATAGAGAGGGAGGCAGGAATTGGTTCGCCACCAGTCCGGTTGCGCCGTAGAAGGCCTTGACGATTGCTTCTTTGTCGATGGACATCGCCAGTGCCTTGCGCACGTTCACGTTAGCAAAGGGATTGGTCGGAGTATTGGTGTTGTTAAACAGAATGGTTCCGACGTTCATCGCCGGTCGAAGTAGAACTTGCAGCGACGCTTCGTTCTTGGCAGCGGCAGCGTCTTCCGCGGTTGCGCCTTCCATGCCGTGAATCTCGCCCGATTTCAGTGCCAGATATCGGGCGGAGTTGTCCGGAATCACTCGCAGGATCACGGTTTCCAAATAAGCTACTTGACCCCAGTATTCGTCATTCCGAATCAAGGTCATCTTGTCGTCCTTGGTCCAATCTTTCAGCTTGAAGGGACCGGTACCAACGGCCGGGTATTGGGTGGAGGTACCGTAATTCTCCGCGCCCTGGCTCTTAATCGCTTCCGGAGAGGCGATGGCAAAGCAGAACATCGCCAGAGTGTTGAGCAGAGGAGAATATGTCTGAGAAAGCGTCAGCTTGACGGTGTAATCGTCCACTTTCTCAATCGCCTTCAGGATCCCTCCCTCACCGGCTTTGAAGGCGTTGAACATGGAGCTGAAGTACTCGAAAGTGCCTTTATGGTAGGGATTGGCCTCATCCCACCAGCGCTCAAAGTTGAAGATCACGGCGTCGGCGTTGAACGCAGTGCCGTCGTGGAACTTGACTCCCTGACGCAAGGTGAAGGTCCATGTCAGATTGTCATCAGAAACCGTCCAACCGGTGGCCAAACCCGGCTTCACGACAGTGGTCGATCCCTCGAACATGGTCAGGGTGTCGTAGATGTTCACGGTCGCCCGGGCGGACTCACCATCAGTGACGTCAGCCGGATCAAGCTTCACGCTATCTGCGCCGCGGGCAAAGATGAATGTGGTCTCGGTCACTACCGGCATTAGACGCACACCGATCACGGCGGTCTCTGCCCGGGAGAGGTTGGCCAACGGTCGGAAGTTGCCGCTGGGATCACCCTTCATCAAGCCTTGACTAATGGACACGGCCACGAACAAGCTTGCCCATTCCGACACTTGATCCCAATCCTTGACTTGTTCCTTAATATTGCCCAGCTCACCCATGCCAATGGCTGTGGTTTCATCGATTCCTTTGGCTTTCACCAAGATCTTGGCGACTTCCTGACGAGTGATCGGATTGTTCGGTTGGAAGGTGCCATCCGGGTACCCCCCCACCAGATTGTTTTGGAGACCGGCCATCACGGGAGAGAAGAACCAGTCGGATATTGCGACATCGCTGAAGGGAGAAGCGCCGGCAGGAGCTGGTTCCGGCAGTTGCAACACAGCGCCTATGATCTTGAGGAATTCAGCGCGAGTGATCGTTTTGTCAGGCTGGAAGGTGCCATCGGGATACCCGGTAATGATCCCTTTGTCCACCAGCTTCATAATGTCTGCTTGAGCCCAATGGCCGAAGACGTCGTTAAAATCCGTGGTGCCTGCCCATAGAGGCAGCGCGGCCATCGAGAGAATCATCACTGCCACCAAAATACTACCAACTGCTTTTTTCATTCATACCCTCCTTTTTTTTGCTTGCATCCAATCTTACTGCACGGTGACCTCCACATGCCCCCTCTCTTTATTAGAGATTTGGTTTGTCCTATTCGATTTGTTCTTACTCCAATTCTTGTCCTTCCTCCAACTCTATCAGGATTAGGGTGATGTTGTCCGAGCCACCTTGGGCCAGGGCGGCCATGCGCAGATTCTGCGCTGTCAAAGCAAGTGGAGTGGCCATCAGAGCTGCCATCCGGGCATCGGTCAGCTCGCCAAATAGACCATCGCTGGCCAGCAGGAACCGATCGCCATTCTCCAAAGCGAGAGGAAAAATATCAGGCAGCGAGAATTCTCCCAAACCCAAGGCTTTAGTGATTAGATTTCGATTCGGATGAATTCGTGCTGTTTTAGCTGTTAGGAGCCCGCGATCGATCATTTCCTGAACCCAGGAATGGTCATGGGAAATCTGCTTCCACTGATTTCCGCGGAAGCGGTAGAGCCGCGAATCCCCCAGATTCGCCGCCCAGGCTTGTCGTTCATCGAATAGCAGGCCGACCAGGGTGGTGCCCATATCTCCCAGCAACGATTTTTCGCTTACCAACCGTTGGATTTTTCCATGCGCTTGTCGGTAAGATTCGATCAAGCGTTGGGGAGGAGTCAGCTGATGGTCCTCAAGGACGAGTGAAGCGGTATCGATCGCAGTTCTCGACGCAAGATCCCCAGAAGAAAGGCCGCCCAACCCATCGGCGACCAGAAAAAAAGGCTGCAACTCCAGGTGGCCGCAGGGATGGGAAAGGAAATAGCAGTCCTCGTTGTGCGAACGGACATACCCTCGATCTGTCAGACCCACCGCGGAAAAGTTCATGAAAAATGGTAGCGCTGCAGGGAATTGAACCCTGGTTTGCGGATTGAGAGCCCGCCGAACTAACCACTGTTCTACAGCGCCACTGGCGGAACTATAGCGAAAACAGGCCAACTTCGTCAATGGAACCGAGTCAAAACTAGGGAAGCGGAGTCCATCGGCCCTATAATAGCGATACGAAAATGCATGAGCGGATCTTGATCGTCGAAGACGAGAGGAATTTGGCGGAAGCCCTGGCCTACAACCTGAGTCAAGAAGGTTGGGTGCCGCAGGTTGTTGCCACTGGGGAAGAAGCGCTGGAGCAATTCCATCACCAACCACCGGATCTGGTTTTGCTGGATTGGATGTTGCCTGGCTTATCGGGCTTGGAGGTCTGCCGTCGGATGCGGGCCCTGGCGGATACACCGATCTTGATGCTGACGGCAAGGGGAGAGGAACGAGACAAGGTGCAAGGTTTGGAATCAGGCGCTGACGACTACATCACAAAGCCATTTTCCTTGGTCGAGCTGAAGGCGCGGATTCGAGTGCAATTGCGCAAACGGAGCGGAACGGAACCATTGATATTGGGTCGCTTGACCATTGACCGATCCAAATTCCAGGTAACAAAAGACAATCAGCTACTGAGCCTGACCAAGAAAGAATTCCTCCTGCTCTGGGAATTGGCGAGCCATGCTGGCGTCGTAATCCCATCGCAAGCACTGTTACGAAGAGTCTGGGGAGAGGATTTCTTTGGCGAGGACCAGACTTTGCAGGTGCACATCCGCTGGCTGCGGGGAAAAATCGAAGATGATCCCTCGCGGCCAACCTGGATTCAAACCATCAGAGGGGTGGGGTATAAATTTCAACCATGAGACTCAATCTTGGATGGCGACTGGTTTTGTTCGGACTGCTTTTCCTGCTGGTCAGCTACGTTTTCGTGGGGCTAGTTCTGGCACACTCCCTGGACGATTTTTTCGCTCAAGAAGAAGAAACAGCCTTACTGCGGGAGACGAAATTGGCGGCGAAAGTCCTCTCGTACTGGCCACCGGGCATGATTCGAGACAAGGGAGATGGTCTGGCCCGAAGCCTGGCCGAAGGTAGCGAAGCTCGGGTAACGATTATTGACCGGGAAGGAACGGTTTTGGGCGATTCCTATCAACCCGCAGCTACCCTCGACAATCATCTGAACCGGCCGGAAGTACAAACTGCTATCACTGGAACCGTAGGGGTAGAGCGACGCTATAGCCTGACCGAGGATCAACAGTTAATATACGTTGCAGTCCCGATTGAAGAACAACTGCCGGTGAATACCGTCGTTCGCTTCAGTCTGCCTCTGACATCGTTGGAAACTTATCTTGCCGCGACGAGGACCTGGTTATTAATTGGGTTGGGAGGAGGTTTCCTGATTTTCCTCCTCCTCAGTTGGCCATCTACCGGTCTCTTCACTCGGCCGATTCGCCGGATCACCCAAGTCCTACGAAATAGCGCGGAAGGAGTGTTCGAACAGACTCGGATTGTGCGTAGAGATGAAATCGGCTCTCTTGCGCGCCAAACGGATGCTTCCATCACCCGTTGGGCCGAACTGGAGCACTTGCGGCTGCAATTTGAGCAAAAACTATCCGCCTTGATGGCCGAAGAACGGGATGGCCTGATCACTCTGGACCAAGACAGCAAGATTCGAGCGGTGACAGCACGGGCCCAGGAATTGCTTGGATTACCCGAACATCGCCTTCTGGGTAAGACACTGTTGGAAGCTACGCTCGATCATAGGTTGGAGGAAGCTGTCCGGCGGGCGCTCCAGCAGCACGAGGGAATCTCGGTTCCCCTCGGGAAAAAGAGCCTGATTGTTCGAGGGCAATCGTTAGCAGAAGGCTCCGATCGGACCTTGGTATGGTTGATCGATCGGACCGAGATTGAAACGCTGCGCCAGGTCCGTCAGGATTTCATTGCCAATGTCAGCCATGAGCTGAAAACGCCGATCGCGTCGATCCGTTTAATGCTGGAGACGATCGTCGGTGAGCCAAACCCGCCTTCACAGGTGCAACGGGATTATGCGGAACGTTCTCTGAAAGAGTTGGGGTATCTTCAATCTTTGGTCGAAAACCTTTCCAAGCTATCCTCGATCGAGACCGGCAAAATGGAATTCAACCTTGCGGTAGTCGATCTGCGCGACATCATGAGCGACATGGAACAGGTCTTCCAAGAACGGGCCGCCCAGCAAGGCTTGGAGTTCCATGTCACTCTGCCAGAGGCTCCGCTGCTCGTTTCAGCCGATATCATGCGATTGCGCGAGGCTTGCCTGGCGATTTTAGACAACGCCTTCAAGTTCACCCTGGCCGGAAGAAAGGTGTTCCTGCAAGCAACGGCCGGAAGCGGTTGGGTCAGCCTACAATTTCGCGATGAGGGCCAGGGAATTCCTGCTGAGGAATTGCCAAGAATCTTCGAGCGTTTCTATAAAGTGGATAAGGGTCGTACCTCGGAGGGGTTTGGCATCGGCCTTGCCCTGGCTAAGCACATCGTGGAAAGCTTCGACGGCACTCTATCCGTGATCAGCGATGTAGGCAAGGGAGCTTTGTTCATCCTTCGTTTACCATTGGCCGATTCCGGTAAGAATTAAGGGCCATTTAATCTCCGGTTAATGTCCCTTTAATCTCGTTTTCCTAAAATGGAGGAAAAGGAGGCGTACTGAAATGAAACGAAATCTATCGATTCTGGTGATACCCCTGGTCATCATTCTATTGGTGACATCTTGCTCGAGTGGTCCGTCAACTCTTACAATTTCCCCCACTTCCACCTCTTCGTCCTCTCCCACCGAAACATCCTCATTAAGCGGGGCAATTGTGGTTAAGGGTTCCGATACGATGGTCAATTTGGCCAGCGCATGGGCGGAAGCTTATCAGTCCAAGAATTCTGGTGTTCAAATCACTGTTTCCGGCGGTGGATCTGGAATCGGCATTGCTTCCTTAACCGATGGGACGACCGATATTTGCGACAACTCCCGCCCCTGGAAGCAGGAAGAGGTAGATAAAGCCAAAACCAAGGGAGTCAATCCCGTTGAAACCAAGGTCGCTTTAGATGGTGTGGCTGTCGTGGTCAATCTCCAGAACCCAATCAACGAACTGACATTAGAGCAGCTGGCTGCGATTTTTATGGGGAACATCGTCAATTGGCAAGAACTGGGTGGCACGGATA
The DNA here is from genome assembly GCA_041478715.1 of Thermodesulfobiota bacterium. Lineage (GTDB taxonomy): Bacteria > Caldisericota > JANLFM01 > JANLFM01 > JANLFM01 > JAPLHX01. Next base: position 8,637 of record JBGOWQ010000018.1, read on the forward strand.
CACAAATCGTCGTGCTATCGCGAGACAGCAACTCCGGTACCCATGTTTTTTTCAAAGAGCATGTACTGCAGGCCAAGGACAAGAAGGCCGAATATGGGAAGCTTGTGCAGTTTCTGCCAACCAGTCAAGCGATCGCGGATGAAGTAGCACGCAATCCGAATGCCATCGGCTACTATGGAATGGGGTATCTCTCCCCCCAGCAAAAGGATGTAGCAATCAAAAAGGATTCGGGGAGCACGGCTGTTAAACCGAGCGCCCAGACTGTCAAGGACGGAACGTATCCGATTGCTCGTCCTTTGTTCTGCACCACGAACGGGCAACCATCCGGAGTGATTGCAGAGTATCTAAACTGGATCGTTGGTCCGGAGGGACAACAGATCGTCAGCGAATTGGAATTTGTCACAATTCCCTAACGGGTAGAACAAAAGGCCAAACAAGGCTCCGGTGATGGAGTTCATCGGTCACCGGGTTTGTTGCGAGGGAACGATGCCAAAAGATAGTGGGACGGGAAACCAGAGAAAAGGTAAAGTCCGCTTATCCGAAAAAACCGTTCAAGAGAGCGGAGTTTTAGGGATTCACCCATTATTAGCCTCGCCCAAGAAATTCAGTAGAGAAAACCTGATTCGCTGGATCATTACGGCAACGGGTTGGATGACCGTGATCATCCTCACCTTAATCATGCTTTTGCTGTTTGCGGAGGGTCTGCCGATTTTTGGTAATTCCAAACCAATCAGCTTCGTGATCACCACCGAATTGTATCCCGTTTCCGACCCGCCTGTTTTCGGAATCCTCTCTTTCATTGTGGGCAGCCTTATGGTTACGCTGACGGCATTGGTCATTGCCGTCCCCATTGGAGTCGCCGCATCCGCCTTTCTGGCCGAAATCGCCACACCCACCTTGAGGGAAATCATCAAACCGATTATCGAATTATTGGCGGGGTTGCCTTCCATCGTGCTGGGATTCATCGGGTTCCTCCTGCTGGCGCCGGTGGTGCAAAATGCATTCCATTTGGGCACAGGCTTGAATGGTCTCACTGCCGGCATCATGCTGGCTTTCATTTGTATACCCACCATTGTGTCTATCTCCGAAGATTCCCTCTCCGCAGTGCCCAGGGAATACAAGGAAGCGGCCTATGCCTTGGGTGCCACCAAATGGCAAACCATCTGGCGTGTGCTGATTCCGGCCGCTCGCTCCGGCATCGTGGCATCGGTGATGCTCGGTGTCGGCCGAGCGATCGGGGAAACGATGGTGGTTCTGATGGTGGCGGGAGGCCGCCTGGCTTTGCCGAATTTCATTACCGACCCGCTCTCGGCCATGACCGGCCGCATTGCGATTGAGATCAACAATGCCGTTTTCGGTGGCTTACAGTACCAGGCTCTCTTCGCTATGGGCATCGTGCTCTTCCTGATGACCCTTGCCGTGAACATCATTGCGGACCTGGTGCTGGAGAAGCAGCGCAGAAGGTACGCATGAAACGGCGAACCCGTAACGCCACGCAAGCCCTGGCATTCCTTCTGTTGACCGTCTGTTGTTTGCTGATCGTTGTGCCGGTGATTGCCATCATCGTCTATGTAGCCACCCAAGGCGGTGGAACGATCAGTTGGCAATTCCTGAGCGAGTTTCCCAGGGACCAAGCGCGCCAGGGGGGCATCTTTCCAGCTCTTCTCGGTTCATTTTATCTGATGGTCGGCGTGGTCCTCTTTGCCCTCCCCACTGGGTTGTTAGCCGCCATTTATCTGCATGAGTATGCCAAGCAAAACCCCCTGACCCGACTGATCAATTTGAGTATTGTCAACCTGGCCGGGGTACCTTCCATCGTTTTCGGTTTATTTGGTCTGAGCTTTTTCGTGTTGCTCCTGAAGATGGGTTCTTCCCTTTTGGCGGCCAGCTTGACTCTTTCATGCTTGGTTCTACCGGTTGTGGTGACTGCATCGCGTGAGGCGCTGGCTGCCGTGCCAAACTCGTACCGGGAAGGGTCGTTGGCCTTGGGTGCCACCAAGTGGCAAACGATTCGCAAAGTGGTGCTTCCCCAGGCCTGGCCGGGGATCC
>JBGOWQ010000131.1:0-4527 GCA_041478715.1 Thermodesulfobiota bacterium
ATGGCCCGTATCTTCAATTACGCGGAAGGATTCCGTCGCAAGGATGATCTAATGCCCCAGCGAATTCATCGGGATCTATTACAGGAAGGACCACCGGCCGGTGTATTGATCCCGGAGGAGGCCTACCTTGAAGCGCTGGATGAATACTATCGGCTGCGCGGCTGGGACTCCGATGGAGTACCCATGCTGGCCACGCTGGAACAACTGAACGTGGATCGAAAGGCAATTGAGCTTTTTCTCAGGGTGACAACCTAGGATTCAACGACGCATACGAAATCGAAAAGATCAATACGACCAGGGTGTAGCTACAACCAGGAACACAGCTTTCTTCTTGCCATCGTTCGCGAAATGATGAGACAACACCGCTGGATAATACAATGCATCGTCGCGGACCAGCTGGTAGGTTTCCGAGCCTACGGTATAGGAGATTTCCCCCGATATCAACCAAATGAATTCAAATCCCTCGTGCGAGAGAGGATTGCTGTAAGTTCCGGACGGCATTGTAATAATGGCCGGCTCAAGTTTGGCTTCGGGATCCGTTAGAAGCCATTCTTCCGTCACTTTCCTGCCATTGCACACGTTCAACCAGAGTTTAATTTATATTTCAACTTTGTTAACATATAATCGTTGTTTTGGAAAGGAGGGACGTTCGATTGAATGAAATAGGCTACTACCGCCCAAAAACCCTTGTTGAGGCATTGAAAGTGCTCCACGATTATGCCAGTCGTGCCAAAGTGATTGCGGGAGGAACCAACGTCTTGCCGGACATTCAGGCGGGGAAAGTGAAGGACTGCGTATTGGTAGATGTGACAGGCCTGGACGAATTGAGCGGTATCCGAATGGAAGGCGATATGGTTTATTTGGGGAGTCTGACGCTAATCAGTGACTTGGCAGCCAGTCGTACGATTCGAGAACAGGCCAACGTGTTATGGCAGGCTTGCCAGGTTTTCGGCGATCCTTTGGTGCGAAACCGAGCCACCGTTGGCGGCAATCTAGTGTATGCTTCACCGGCAGCCGACACCGCTGTTCCATTGCTGATCATGGAAACCATTTTGGTGGCAGAGAGTCTAGGAAAAGGGCGGCGGGAAATTCCGATCGGCCAATTCTTCCGCGGCCCGGGAAAGACTGTTCTTGCACCCGAGGAGTTGATCACCTCCCTTTTTTTTCACAGCACCCGTTCTTACCAAGGTGCCTACATCAAATTCGGTTTGCGCCAGGCAATGGCTACCTCTGTAGCCAACTGTGGCGTGCTTCTATCAGGAACCGCTCCGTTCCGGACAGTAAGGGTCGGGTTTGGAGCCCTGGCCCCGATGCCGTTGCGCGCGGCCCGGACGGAAATGTTTTTATGCGGCAAAATACCGGAGGAATCGGTGTTCGCCGAGGCCGCTGACATCGCCCGGTCGGAACTTCAACCGATCAGTGACTTGCGCGGCTCAAAGGAATACCGTTTGATACTCGCCGACGCATTGTTCAAACAAGCTTTACGCAAAGCGCTGGCATAGGGAGGAACCATGGATCCGATATCGAAATCGATGATCACCATTTTCGTAAACGATCAACCCGTGCAAGCATCAGTGGGAGCAAGCGAGTCTCTGTTGGACTTCCTACGGCAAAAAGCCCTTGCCACGGAAGTTAAGTGCGGTTGTGGACGGGGAGATTGTGGCACATGTGCTGTGTTGTTCGATGGCCGGGTGGTCAAATCCTGTCTGGTTTTGGCGGCGCAAGCGAACGGAAAACGGGTCTACACGATCCGCGGTTTGGCAGGTGACTCCCTGATGGCAAACCTGCAAGACAGCTTCGTGCAGCAGGGAGCCATCCAATGCGGGTTCTGCACTCCCGGGATGTTGATGGCCGCCTATAACCTACTGAGAATCAAACCCACGCCGACTCGATCGGAGATCCGCCAAGGCATTTCCGGGAATCTCTGCCGCTGTACCGGCTATCAAAAAATCGTCGATGCGATCGAGGCGGTAGCCAAGAAGATAGTTCTTGTCCCGGATGCACCGGATTCAATGGATTTGCCCATCCCGGCGCCGACGGATCAGGAAAAGGCCAAGGCCGGGTATTTGCTGCTGGGAGGTGGCTAACATGAGCGACCATGTGATTGGCCAGCGTGTTCCCAAATACGATGCGGGACCCAAAGCCAGCGGGTTGCTCCAATATGCCGATGATTTCACGCTGCCTGGCATGCTCTACGGCAAGGTATTCCGAGCCAAAGTGCCGGCTGCCATGCTCCTGGATGTGCGGACTGAGCGGGCGAAGCAGCTGCCCGGGGTCCATGCGGTACTCACGGCCAAGGACGTACCCAACAACAACCTGCGGGCGCGATTCGGCCAAAGCACCGATGTCGGCAGCCAGTTTGAGGGACTCTATCGAGTCTTGGCGGAAAAGGAAGTGCGCTACCATGGCGAGCCGATCGCGCTGGTGGCAGCGGAATCACCCGAACTGGCCGAGCAAGCTTGCCAGTTGATTGAAGTGGATCTGCAGCCGCTTCCGGGTGTATTTGACCCTGCGCAAGCCATGGAGCCGGATTCCCGACAGGTGGGAGAAAAACCAAACAATATCGCATCGCACTTCAAGATCCGCCAAGGCGATGTGGATCATGGTTTTGCCCAGGCAGACGTCATCGTGGAGGGAACCTACAGGGTACCCTATCAAGACCATGCCTACCTTGAACCGGAATCCGGATTGGCTTGGTGTGACGATGATGGCACCATCAATATCCGCGTGTCCAGCCAAGTGATTGAGCACTTCCGAGAAGTAGCGGAGATTCTGAAACTCCCCCATAGCAAGGTTCGCTATTTGGGTACCTGGATTGGGGGCGGCTTCGGCGGCAAAGAAGACATCACAGTGGAATCCTATCTGGCGCTGCTGGCATGGAAGACGCGCAAACCCGTGAAGCTGACCTACACCCGGGCTGAATCTCTGCTCTACCATAGCAAACGGCATCCGTTTCTGATGGAATACAAAACGGGTGCCACCAAAGACGGGAAACTAGTGGCCTTGCAGGCGCGCCTGATTTCGGATTGTGGTGCCTATTCGGCTTTGTCACCCTGGGTTTTGCTCTACGCCACTGTCAACGCTTGCGGGCCTTATCAGATACCCAACGTGAAAGTCGACTCCTATGCGGTGATGACCAATACCGCGATCACATCAGCGTTTCGCGGTTTTGGTGCACCACAAGCCAACTTTGCCTATGAGTCTCAAATGCAGAAACTGGCGCAGGCCCTAGGTCTGGACCCGCTGGAGTTCCGCCAACGGAACTACCTGCAGACCGGCGAGGCGTTCGCCACCGGCTGGATCTATCCCAGAGCCATCCCCCTGACGGAGCTGGCCCAGAAGGCATGGTCGGGTTTGGGATCCCGCGGATTGGCCGAAGGCGGCCGAAAGCTGGGTCGAGGTCTAGCGGTCGGAATGGGCAGTTATGGCCGTTTGACTTTTTTGCACGACACCTCTCGCTCCTATGTCAAGCTTGAGCTGGACGGTTCGGCCATCATCCGCTGTGGTGTACCGGATGTGGGGGGTGGACAAGGGCATATTCTCTGTCAAATCGTCGCCCAGGAGCTGGGAATTTCACTGGATCGCATCAAGCTGCACATTACCGACTCACAATTAACGCCGCTGGCGGGAACTACAACGGCCACCCGCCAATTGATGATGTCAGGCAATGCCACGCTGAAGGCTGCCAACGAGCTGAAAAAGCGGCTTTTGATCAAGGCCGGTCAACTGCTAAACGTCCCGATGGAGAACCTCATCATCAGCGAGAACCGGGTTGAGGTCGGATCCGAGCCAAAAGAGGGCGTCTCCCTGGTGGAGGTGATCAATCGCCTGTCCGCAGAAGGGGAAGAGTTGTTTGTCGAAGCCCAGTTCAATGCACCCTTCACCGATATTCCCGCATCTGAGGTCTTGCGGGGTCAAACCCATCCGGATTTCACGTTCGGCGCTTACGCTGTGGAAGTGGAAGTGGACGAGCAAACAGGTCAAGTCCAGATCAACAAGATCATCGCCGCCTTCGACGTGGGCAAGGCACTCAATCCCGCCATCGTGGAAGGCCAAATTGAGGGTGGTTGTGTTCAAGGAGTAGGCTATGCCCTTTTTGAGGATATGGCCATCGATCATGGCGTGATCCAGACCCCTTCTTTTGCTGAATACCTGCTGCCGACGGCGGTGGATGTACCGGATATTACGGTGATTCTCGTGGAGAGCGGATCGGGGGTGGGACCCTATGGCGCGAAGGGAATTGGGGAACCACCGATGGTGATGATCGCTCCCGCCCTGATGAACGCGATCGAGGATGCCGTGGGCGTCCGCATTGCGGACCTGCCGGTGACGGCGGAGAAGATCCGGATGGCGCTGGCTCGAAAAAGGGAAGGAGAACGATGAGCTTTCGCACGATCGGAACGGTCACTCCCCGCAAGGATGGGGTTGGAAAAGTGACCGGCGCCGAGCGGTTCACCCAGGATATCACTCTCCCGGGGATCTGGAGCGCTCTTTGTCTTCGCAGTCCCCACCCGCACGCAAAGATCG
>JBGOWQ010000119.1:0-4827 GCA_041478715.1 Thermodesulfobiota bacterium
CCAGGCGGTGACCTTAAGCGACGAGGAAGCGCGCTATCGCGGCACGCAAAAAACCGTACTGGAGCGGCGAGCTCCCCCCACGTTCGATATCTTGATCGAAATGAAGGACCGCGAGACCATCGCCATTCATCATGACGTGGCTGACACCGTGGATCAGTTTTTGCGGGATCGGATGCTGCCCCCCGAGTTTCGTTCCCGCTCACCGGAGAAAGCACTTCAGTTGCAAGAAGCCTTGGAGAGGCATCAGGTACAAACCGCGGCGGAAGGGGAAGCAGCGGAGGTTGAAGCCCAAAATTCCAACGGTCCGGTGGCGATCTTTCCTTTTGCTATTTCCCGCAACCGCCTGGAGCGCACGATTCAAGAGATGGGGATGCGAGCCATCCTCACCCGCAACATCAAGGATGCGCAAGTGGTGGTTACCGTCAAATCGCAGGAAAAGCGGCAACCCTATCTGTTGGCACAAGCCCAGGCTTTGAATTTACCGATCTACATTCTCCGAAACAATACCAGCGCCCAGATTCGCTCGTTTTTACGCAGGCTCTACGGTCTACCGGAGCGGGAATGGGACCCCCGGGCGATGGAAAAGACGGAGGAGCTGATGATGAAAGTCTTGCGCAGCAAACAACCAGTTGAATTGCCGCCAGAGCCGTCAACGATCCGGAAACTGCAGCACCAGCTGGCGGAACGCTACGGCCTGCGGTCGGAATCGCACGGTGAAGAACCTTATCGCCGGGTGGTGGTCTTTCCACCAGGTCCGCACCCATGAAGGGTTTGTTTATCACGCTGGAGGGGATCGACGGATCGGGCAAGAGCACTCAGGCTCAGCTCTTGGCCGAGCGACTTCGTTCGCTCGGATTTCCGGTATTGGTCAGCCACGAACCGGGCGGCAGCGCAATCGGTCTCCAAATCCGGGCGGTTCTGCTGGCGCGAGAGAATATCGCGATGTGCGCAATGACCGAAATGCTGCTGTATGCTGCCGACAGGGCTCAGCATGTGCAGGAAGTAATCCGTCCGGCGCTGGATCGGGGGCAGGTAGTGATCGTAACCCGCTACAATGACTCCACGATGGCGTACCAGAGTTGGGGACACGGTTTGTCTTTGAAGGAAACCGAGCGGGTCTGCACCATTGCCACGGGCGGCCTCTGGCCACATTTAACGGTTGTGTTGGACCTGGAACCCCAAGCCGGCTTGGAGCGGACGCAGGGCGATAGACTGGAGGCGGAAGGGGCGGCCCTGCAAGCCAAGGTTCGTGAAGCCTACATGGCCTTGGCAACCCATTATCCGGAGCGGATCCGGATCGTATCGGCCCAGGGAAACCCACAGGAAGTGTTCGAGCGGGTCTGGCATTGGGTCCTACACCTACTGGAGAAGAATCCGCAGATGATGAAGGCAAGGAGGATCAAGGGGTGAAGTTGATCATCGCCGTGATACAAGATAAAGATGCGGAGGGGCTTCTTTCCGCACTGATCGCAAAAGGATATCGAGCAACGAAGATGGCTTCCACTGGCGGTTTTCTGCGAGAAGGAAACTCCACGATTTTCCTAGGAGTGGAAGAGGACGCCATGGAGGAAGTGATCACGATCATCCAGGAACGGTGTCATCAACGCGAGCACTATATCAATCCTGCCCCCTATGCTCCTTCCGCTCCTGGCACCTATATCCCTTACCCGATGAAGGTGGAGATCGGCGGGGCCACGATTTTCGTTCTCCCGATCGATCGCTGGGAGCGAGTGTAAAGCTCTTCCGGCCCCACAAACCATGAACTGCTTCCCCGATCTGATCGGCAATTTGCGTGTCCGTGAACATATTGTACGGGCTCTGTGTCAACATCCGTCCCATGCTTACCTGTTTAGCGGACCGGAAGGGATTGGCAAATATCATTTGGCCGTTCGATTCGCCCAGGGGCTAGCGTGTCCAAAAGCCATCGAACAGCCATGCAGCTGCCAATCTTGTCGCCAAATCGCGGCAGGGACGCACCCGGACGTGCATTTACTTTTGCCTCAGGGAGATACAGTGAAGCTGGAGGAAGCCAAGCGATTACGGGATTGGGGGCAATTGCAGCCCTTGACCTTACCCTGGGTGATTAACATCATTGACCAGGCGGATCGATTGACAGCAGAAGCCAGTGCTGCCTTGTTGAAGCTGTTGGAAGAGCCACCACCGCTGGTGATCAATATTCTGGTGACGTCCCGCCCTCAATTCCTGCTACCGACGATCCTGTCCCGCTGCCAACGTCTCTCCTTTCAAACCGTACCTACGGGCCAGATCGAACAATGGCTCCACGAGCGGGGTTGCACCGAGGTGGAGGCCGTGGCTCGGATTGCCGCCGGCCGGCCGGCGGAAGCGTTGCGATGGGCGGAAAAGGAGCAATGGAAAAAGCGGCAGCGTTACCTGGAATGGTCCCTCCAAGTCGCTTCCGATAATTCCCCACTGGCGGTGGCAGATAAGATTGCCAAAGAAAAAGACAAGCAAATCTTGGTCGATTTCTTGTCGGTCCTGCTTTCCCTGTGGCGAGATCTGGCTGTGGGACCGTTCAATCTGGATGGGGTAGTCAATCGGGATCAAGCGACCACCATCATCCAGGTCGCTGCCGGAAGGCCTTCGACCCGTTGGGCCGAAGGGTGCCTGAAGATCGAGGAAACGCTGGAGCTGTTGGGAACGCCGGTAAATATGACCCTGCGCCTTCCCGCGCTCCTGCTCGGCCTAGCCCAAACCGGAACGGCAATGGTACAAGATAAGGAGAATTGAACATGAGCAAAGAAACCCCGAAGCAGGTCGTGGGAATTCGGATCGGGGAAGCCGGAAGGACGCAGTTGTTCGACCCGGGCATTCTCTCGCTGCAAATGGGGGAAGAAGTGATCGTGGAAACCAGCCGCGGGATTGAAATCGGTGTCGTCGTCGGAGGGCTGCGGGATCTGACAGAACAGGAATCCGGACAGACCATCCAGAGGGTGATCCGCAAGGGAACACTGATGGATCATGAACGCTTGATGGAGAATCGGGAGGAAGAAAAGAGAGCTTTGCACCTTTGCCAGGAGAGGATCCGCAAGCATAAGCTGGTGATGAACCTGGTCTCGGTGGAATTTCTCTACGACCGGTCTAAATTCATCTTTTACTTCACGGCGGAGAATCGCGTGGATTTCCGCGAACTTGTGCGGGACCTGGCTTCCTGTCTACACAATCGGGTGGAGCTATGGCAGATCGGGGCCCGGGATGAGACCAAGGTTTACGGTGGGCTGGGGATCTGCGGCCGTTCGCTTTGCTGCGCCACGTTCCTCAAGGAATTCAATCCGGTCACCATCAAGATGGCCAAGGAGCAATCCCTGGCTCTCAATCCATTGAAGATCTCCGGCGTCTGCGGCCGCTTGATGTGTTGTCTGCGCTATGAATACGAGACCTACCGCGAGGCACGAGCGCGCTTGCCGCACGAGGGAACGTCAGTCCGCACGCCACAAGGTCCTGGCCGGGTGGTGGAAGTCAACGCCTTGAAGGAAACACTATTGGTTGAACTGGAAAACCAGGCACTGGTGGAATTCGAGGCAGAAAAAGTGCAGCCTCTGGCTGAACGAAAATCAGTCCAGGAGGGAAAAGGTGCTCAAGATCGTTAACGGCCGCCTCCCGGTTGAAGGGGGATGGCGAAACCAGGACTTGTTGATCTGCGATGGGAAAATCGCCGCTATCGGCGATTTGTCCGCATTGGATGCAGAAGAAACATGGGATTTGCGCGGAATGCTTGTGATTCCGGGACTGATCGATCCCCATGTGCATTTGAACGACCCGGGTTTCACCTGGCGGGAGGATTTTGCCACTGGTTCCGCCGCGGCTGCTCGCGGCGGCGTAACCACAGTGATTGACATGCCGGAGACTTCTTTGCCCAATGCGCGTACACCGGAAGGTTTGTTAACCAAGTGGGAAGCTGTACGGACCAAGGCACAGGTCGACTACGCCTTCTGGGGCGGCGTAACCGGTGCGGAGGTACAAGATGGGTCCTTCCACCGCACGATGCCGGCATTGGCGGATCTGGGAGTGGTGGGATTTAAGACCTATACCATCTCCGGCATGGAGACCTATCCGCGGGTTTCCTACGGAGAGCTGCGGGAAATCATGAAACAGGCAGCCGTCCTGGATTTGCCCGTGGCATTGCATGCCGAGGACTACGCAGTGATCACTCAAGCCACCCTGGAGATAGAACGGCACGAAGGTCATTCCTGGCAGGACTATTTGGACAGCCGTCCTATCGCAGCCGAACAGGTGGCGGTTGCCGCAGCGATTCAGTTGGCCGTCGATACCGGAGCTCATCTACACATCGCCCATCTCACCAGTGGGCGCGGGGTGGAACTGATCCGGGCGGCAAAGGCACAGGGGATTCCGGTCACCACCGAAACCTGCCCCCACTATCTCGTCCTGACTCGGGAAGATTTCAGCCAGTGGGGCACGCGCATGAAGACGACTCCGCCCGTGCGAGAGAGTTGGGACCAAGAGGCCCTCTGGCAGGGCTTGCAGGACGGAACGATCGACTTTGTAGCGACGGATCACGCCTCCTGCCAATACCCCAGGGAAAAGGAAACCGGATCCTTCTTCGATGCTTATGCCGGCATTCCGGGCCTGGAAACCTTCTTACCCTTGCTGTGGCAGGAAGGATACGTGAAGGGCCGCCTTTCCCTGTCGCGCTTCTTACAGGTCACCGGCGAAATGGCCGCTCGCCTGTATGGGCTTCATCCGCGCAAGGGAGGATTATCGGTGGGGGCGGACGCCGATTTCGTCGTGTTAGATCCCGCTGAATCCTGGACGATCCGAGGGGAGCAGTTTTTCTCCCAAGGAAAGTAC
>JBGOWQ010000051.1:0-7760 GCA_041478715.1 Thermodesulfobiota bacterium
CCCTCAGGTGGGAGGTGCTGTGGCGCAGGATTTCCAGCCCTTCGGGCGAGTCCGCGAACACCCAGCTCGGTGCTTCCGCCTCCGGGATCGGGGTAAGGTCGACGATCCGTTCGCCGGATTTGCGGGCAACGGCATCTGCGGGAATTTGGCTATTTGGCGGAACCATGGCCGGAAACCTCCATTTTGGTAAAACTTCTCAGCATTGTAAGGGAATAGAAATGGGAAAGCAAAAAGAACGCGAGAAAACAGCAGGCCAGGGCCAGCGGTAACAGATAGGTCCGGGCCGGCCACAATTCCGGTGATAACACCCTTTTCACCAGGAAGTATTGCCCGTAAACGAGCTCAGTCATAATGGCCAACAACGCAAATACACAACCATAAAGCCACTTCCGCTGGCGGAAGGCGTGCACGAGCATCGCTGTCATCCCACCCATCAGGGCAAAGGCGGGAACGGACCATCCCTGGTCATAAATGTAAAAACCGGTAAAAATCTTGCTGGATCGCTCTACCAACCAGATGAAAATGCTCTGGGAAAGCGCGAACGCCAGACCGCAAGCCAGACCGGCAATCAGGGCCTGTCTGCGTTGGTAGGTCGACCCCAAAACCCATGGTAGAACTAACCCCAATAGCAGCAAAACGGCTAGATTCGGCACCAGTGTCAGGGGTGGAACAAGGTGGGAGAAGAGAGCCCCTGCGGCAATGGAAGCAAGTAGCAACCAAAAGATGCGGCGTCGAAAAAGAAGATGAGCGGTGGTCATGCCGCTCATCTTAAGAAACTGCCAGGTGAAGTCAAGTGGGTTCTAATGCACCAACGCTTCTTGCAGTACTTCATCCATGTGCTTTACCAGCACGAAACGCATGTCCTTCTTCACCAACGGATTCACTTTCTCCAAGTCCTTTTCGTTGTCTTTGGGTAGGATCATGGTCTTGATCCCGGCACGGTGGGCAGCCAAGACTTTTTCCTTGACGCCCCCGATCGGTAATACGCGCCCACGAAGGGTGATTTCGCCGGTCATCGCTACATCGCGCCGAACGGGCATCGCTCGGATGGCGGATACTAAGGCGGTAGCCATGCCGATGCCGGCAGAAGGACCTTCCTTGGGCACGGCACCCTCGGGCACGTGGATGTGGATATCGAACTTCGAGTACCACTCCTCATCGAGCTGCAACTCCTTCGTACGGGACCGAATATAAGTGATCCCGGCTTTGGCGGCCTCTTTCATCACATCACCCAATTGCCCCGTCAATAGCAACTCGCCTTTTCCGCGGACCAGCGAAACCTCGATCGGCATCACGTCTCCCCCGAACTCACTGACGGCGACGCCGGTGACAACACCGACCTCATCGGCCTGCTCGGCCTGACCGTAGTGAAATCGCGGCATGTCCAGGAATTTGGGAATGCCTTGTTGCGTCACCACCACCCGCTCGAATTTCTCGTGCTCCACTTTCATCCGGGCCACCTTGCGGTTGATGCTCGAGATCTCCCGCTCCAGGTTGCGGACACCGGCTTCCCGCGTGTATTGCCGAATCATGCGATAGAGAGTCCCTTCGGTGAAGCGGAGATCATCCGTCGTCAGGCCATGCGCTTCCAGTTGCTTGGGAACCAGGAATTTCTGGGCAATCTTCACTTTTTCGTCTTCGGTGTAACCGGGCAGGTACAAGACTTCCATCCGGTCCAAGAGGGCGGGAGGAACGGTGTGTAAGATATTGGCGGTCGTAATGAAAAGGACTTGGGACAAATCAAACGGCACTTCAATGTAGTGGTCGGAAAAAGAATTGTTCTGTTCCGGGTCCAACGCTTCCAACAGGGCAGCCGAAGGATCCCCGCGAAAGTCCTGCCCCATTTTATCGATTTCGTCCAGCAGAAACACCGGGTTCTTGGAAGCAGCCGTCTTCATGCCTTGGATGATGCGGCCGGGTAGCGCTCCCACGTAGGTCCGTCGATGACCGCGGATTTCCGCTTCATCGCGAACCCCGCCCAGCGAGATCCGCACAAACTTCCGTCCCATCGCCCGCGCAATCGATTTTCCCAGCGATGTCTTACCCACACCGGGAGGACCTACAAAGCAGAGGATCGGGCTTTTCATCTTCTTGGCTAGGTGCCGCACAGCCAAGTATTCCAGGATCCGTTCCTTGGGGTCCTTCAACCCGTAATGATCCGATTCCAGGATCTTCTGCGCTTCCTTGAGGTCGAGCATGTCTTTCGTTTCCACGCTCCAGGGAAGATCCAGCAACCAATCGAGGTAGGTCCGGATCACCGTGGATTCGGCTACCATCGGCGGCATCTTTTCCAATCGGACCAATTCCTCTTCCACCTTGGCCTTCACCGGTTCGGGTAAGTTAGCCTTCTCCATTTTGTTACGGTAGGCTTCGATCTCTTGCAGCTTTTCGTCTTTTTCGCCCAACTCCTGCTGGATTGCCTTCATTTGCTCCCGCAGGAAGTACTCTTTCTGATTCTTCTCCACGGAAGTCTTCACGCGATCTTCCAGTTTTTTGGCCAGTTCCAGCACTTCCAACTCTTTCGAAAGAAGCTCGGCCAGGCGCTCCAAGCGCCGGTTGATATCGGTAATCTCCAATACTTCTTGCTTATCCTTGATGGATAGAATCATATTGGCCGCCACCAGATCCGAGAGTTGTCTGGCATCCTCGATGTTCATCACGGCCAAGGCGGCGTCGGAGGAAATCCGATGGGAAAGACGGCTATAGCTGTCGAATTGCTCCACAATCATCCGTTTTAGGCCGACGAGGTCTTCAGTTTGTGACATTGCCTCTGTCAGGAAATGTATTTGCGCTCGATAGGATGGGGAGGTCTGCAGGAATTTTTCGATTTTTACCCGACAAATTCCCTCCACTACCACCGAAAAAGTCCCATCCGGTAATTTCAATAACCGAAGGATTTCCGCCCCCACCCCGATCGAATAGACATCGGTGGGATCCGGGTCTTCAATCCCTTCGTCTTTCTGCGTGGACAATACGATCAACCGATCCCCCGCGACAGCTTCCTCCAACGATTTGGTTGATTTTTCCCGACCGACCACCAGCGGTATCACCATCCCGGGAAAAACCACCACATTTCGCAAGGGCAGAAGAGGGGCTTCGGTAATGGTTTCCCAGTTACGTACAGGTGTCTGTTGTGACATTGCGTTCAATCACCTCTTTGAATCTGAAGATATCGAATTAGCACTCTCTTGTCAAGAGTGCTAATTCGGATCCTTCAACCATCCAGCCGGCTCAGGTAGCTGGTTCTATTGTGTTTATTCGCGTTTGTAAATTACCTGGTCGATCAAACCGTAGTCCTTGGCCTCCGCGGCAGACATGTAATAATTTCGTTCCGTGTCATGCTCGATTTTTTCCAAGGATTGTCCGGTAGTCTGGGAAAGGATTTCGTTTATCGTCTTGCGATTTTGCGTCAGTTCCCGCGCCTCGATCTCGATGTCCTTGGCGGCACCGGAAAACCCCTGACCTGCAACCAGAGGCTGGTGAATCAACAAACGGGCGTGGGGCAGTGCCAGGCGCTTACCTGGAGCGCCGGAAGCCAACAATACAGCCGCCATACTGGCTCCTAAGCCCAGGCAAATCGTGGACACGGGCGCTCGGATATACTGCATGGTGTCGTAAATCGCTAACCCGGCCGAGATCACCCCGCCGGGACAGTTCAGGTACAGATAGATATCCCGCTTGGAATCTTCCGCTTCCAGCAATAGCAATTGAGCAATGATGGCATTGGCCAGGTCGTCGAAAATCGGTCCGCCAACAAAGACGATCCGGTCTCGCAAAAGTCGGGAGTAAATGTCATACATTCGCTCTCCACGAGGCGTTTGTTCGACTACATAAGGGATTGACATCAATTCTCCTCCTGCTGGTTGATCGGTTGGTGCCCGCTGTTCCATTCCGCAATCAACAGCTCCAATGCTTTCGTTCGCCGGAGAGCATTGTACGCTTGCCTCCGATTCGCAGGGGATTTGCCCTCGCGCTGGATTTGGGCGGTTTCCTCTTCGTCCGCTGCAATCTGCTTGCGGTCCGCAAAAAGGTCGAGCACGATTTGTTCCTTCAACAACTGCACGGCCTGCGGTCGAGCGACTTTCTCCCGCCAGTCCTCTTCCGTCAGGTTCAGATCCCGCAGAAAGTCCTCCAGCGTGCGACCGGATTTCGCCATGCGCTCCTGGAAGGATTCCACATAGGAGTCCAGTGCTCTCTGCTCGGCATGGGCCGAAAAGGTGATGGGAATCCGTTCCAGATAACGAAGCAGGATCTCATCCCGTAGCCTTTGATCGTGGCGGCGCTGGCTTTCCGTCACAAGTTCGGTCCGTATTTTTTCCTTCAATCCGGCCAAACTTTCCGCGCCAAGCTTCCCAGCGAGGGAATCGTCAAGTTCGGGCAGATGCTTTCGTTTGATCTCCATCGCTTGGGCATAGAAAGTCAGCTCCTGCTCCTGCACGGGCAGCCTGAATTCCCGTTCCTCGCCGGCTTGGATTCCCTGCACCTTTTCGTCGAAACCTGGCACGAGTGCCTCTTTACCGAGTTCGATCATATCCGTGCGCCACGGCTCTTTTCCAGCCAATCGCCAGTGCAGGACGACCGCGTCACCGGTTTCGGCAGGTCCTTCTTTCGGGCTATATTCTGCATAGCTCTCTCGTAAACGTTCCAAGGCTTTCTCCGTGTCTTCGTCCCCCACGCGGATCGGGTCAACCTGCACGTCCACTTCGGTCACTTCCGGCAAGTCCAATTTGGGCCAGGGATCGATCACCACTTTGTAGATCAGTGCCTTTCCGGGTTCAAACTGCTCAATGTCCAGTTCCGGGGCAAACAGAGGTTGGATCTCCCGTTGGTGATAGGCTTCTTCCAGCGATTCGTCCACCAGCAATTCCAAGGCGTCTTCGCGCAAACGTTCTTCACCAATGTGTCGACGGACCATCCCCAGCGGCGCTTTCCCCCGACGGAAGCCCGCGATGTTGACGTGCTCTGACAGGCGGTGGAGGGTCTTTTCGATCGCGGCGTCCACCTGTTCCGTCGGTAAGGTGACCTTCAGCTCAATCTGATGTTCCAACTCTTTGATCTCAGTTTCCAACTCCGATGGTCCTTTCCGTTCAATCCGGGTTGTTTTTATGATATTAGCGGATTTCTCTAAAACCGGTCCTTCTTGCCAAGAGGGTTTGGTGCGAAGGGCGGGACTCGAACCCGCATGGTTTGCACCACTGGATCCTAAGTCCAGCGCGTCTGCCAATTCCGCCACCCTCGCAATGCTCCATGGGGAATCAATTCCGGTAGCCCAGGCGCACTATTTTACCATGGGATCAAACAATCATCCTGGAACAGGTTTCGGATCGCTTGGGGTTCGCTGTACTGCGGGAACGCCTCCGCGATTTCGATTAATTCTTGTTTTGCAGCAAAGCCCAATGGGGAAACTGTCTCGCCTAGGGGCTGACTCGCTCCACGATGCCGACATTCTTGATCGCTCGTTGGCTGTTAACGGCTGCCCGGATCATTTCCATCTGTTTGTAGGGGTGGCGCAAGCCGAGCACAGTGAGGTTCGGGGTGGTGGGATCGGTGGAAATGATCTGCAAATCGCCGCAAGAGATGATTCGTTCCAGATAGTTCTGCTTGGCATCCAGATCGCGGACCCGCCACAACTCAATGTAATCGATCCTGCGGGCAATAAGACCCCGCTGCATCACAAATCGTTGGTTCGTCAGGCGATAGTAGGCTCCGAACACATGGTAAAGGATATTCACCAGGATGAGGAAGAACATTAGGCCCAGAGCAAAAGCCAGCCAACCGAAGAACGTGTAGAAGTAGCCCGCGGAGAACAAACGATTAAAATAGTCTCCCAGCGGGCTTCGAAAGACGAGGGAAACGATGCAGAGCCCCAAGAAAAGGAACGCAATCAACCATTGGAGCAGGAAATCGAGGTAGGAACGACGGCCATGCCAGATGATCTCCTCTTTTTCCTCGATCAGCTCCACCGGTTTATGAATTGCCCCTTCCTCGGTTTGGATCTTCGTGACCGGCGCACCGCAATGGGAACAAAACTCCGCATCCGAAACCAACTCAGCTCCACACTTGACGCAATTCATTGCGACCTCCTGGCCAAAGGATTGCTATCTGGTATTGTAGCAGGCTGCCTGACTAGCTGCGGGCGAGGAGGGACCACTTTTTCAACCGGTATTCGCTTTCGGACAGAATGCCGGCCTTCCAGAGAGAGTGAAGGGAGCACATATCACCTGCCAGATCGCTTTCCCCGGCCAGCAATCGTTTCTTGGCTTGCTGCCATTCGGCAGAGCTCAACCAGCCTTGCTGGGTAAGCTGCGATAAACGGGAAAGCTGGGGAACCCACGGTTTGAATTCGCAGGGGCCGCGAGAACCATAAACCGCCTGCCGCAGTTGATCGATGAACTCGGAAGCATCCGTCCCTCGGATGGACTCCATCATCCAAACGGTCGTATCGCGCCAAACGATCTGCAGTTGAATCAGGGGCTGTCGCCAGCGCGTCTCGCCCAACATCGAGTGCCCGAATCGGCGAATCTCCTGCCAAGGCCGGGTCAGCACCGGGCGGGAGCACTGCTTGCGGTTGGGCCAGCGCAGAAGCGAATGGGAAGTGACGGCCAAAAAGATCCCTTCCCCGTCGGCAAGCCGGAAGGGGCATATTGTTTTGATGTCCGTCAACTCAACGCGTTTCACTTTGGTCCCTCTCTGCACCTTAGACGAAACCGGTTTAGCATCTGTTTCCCGCCACTGTAGATCGCTGTGCTTCGATGATGACAGTGTCTCAAGAATGCCGAGTTCGAATGCAATGTATTGATACTCTGTCATAATTGTATCAGAATCCTTATCATTAAAATCGAGCAATCCGGTAGAATCTTGATCAGAACCGGCATGGAAACGATCGAGTCAGGCAGTTACAATGATACAAACGAGGAAAGCAGGCCCACGGTCATGGAGAAAGCAGTCAAAGGGCAAATACGGGGAGAGGAAACCCGATCTCGGATCCTCCAGGTGGCGGAACAAGCCTTTGGCCGGGGCGGATACGACGTTGTTAGCGTGGCAGAAATCTGTCAACTGGCAGGCGTCAGCAAGGGAGCGTTCTACCACCATTTCAACAGCAAGGAATCGCTCTTTTTAGAGTTGCTGGATCGGTGGTTGTCCGACTTGGATCAGCAATTGATGCGCTCCGGTTGGGTGGAGATCAGTATCCAGCAAGGAGTGGATCGCCTGACCGCTCTTTCCAGCATGGTCTTCCAGGAAGCGGGCGACCGCTACCGGATTGTGTTGGAATTCTTCAATCAAGCCATCCGTGATCCCAAAATCTGGCAAGCAACCATCGCGCACCTCCGTCGATACCAGGATTTCTTTTCCCAGTTGATTCGTTCCGGCATGGAGCAAGGCCTGCTAAAGCCGGTCGATCCGGACCATATTGGCCGGATGGCTCTTTCGCTGGGGATCGGTATTCTTCTGCAAAGCCTGCTGGATCCCACCTACACCGAATGGGGAAACGTGTTGCTCGATTCCATCCGCCTGATGCTGGAAGGGATTGCTGCGTAGGGATCGATCCAGCATGGAAGCACCTGCGCCGATATCAGGATTTCTTTTCCCAGTTGATCCGTTCCGGCATCGAGCAAGGCCTGCTCAAACCGGTCGATCCGGACCACATTGGCCGGATGGCTCTTTCGCTGGGGATCGGTATCCTCCTGCAAAGCCTGCTAGATCCCACCTACACCGAATGGGGGGGCGTGCTGCTCGATTCCATCCGCCTGATGCTGGAG
>JBGOWQ010000253.1:0-2733 GCA_041478715.1 Thermodesulfobiota bacterium
AACCTCAGTCAAATCGAAGTGAAATGGGCCTGCACCTAAGGATTCTTGCAGGCTCGATGGAGCCGCAAGACCTCCTTTATGCCCGGGGACATGGAAGGAAGTCTGCTCCATTCCCAGGTAAGCTAGCAAAGATCGCAGAAGTGGTTGATCGGAGGGATCACTCATCGGAAATGGTCGGGGCGGCCGGATTTGAACCGACGACCTCTTGGTCCCGAACCAAGCGCTCTACCAAGCTGAGCCACACCCCGAGTCCAATTGCGCCTAGAAAGCGCTGCCAGAATCTTAAAAGATACGGAATGGGCTGTCAATTCTAATCCGGCAGCAGCCGCGCGATCAATGCCGCCACTTCTGCCCGTGAAGCATATCGATCCGGTTGGAAGGAACCGTTCGGATACCCATCCCATGCACCCTGCCAAGCACCCGTCTCGATGTAGCGAAACCCCCAATGACGGCTATCCAAATCTGTAAACGTGGGAGGGAAGCTGCTTGCCACCAACGGCCAGTTGATGACACGGGTCAGCATGGCTGCCAGTTCAACGCGCTTGACAGGATCTTGCGCGCGGAAGGTGCCATCCGGAAAACCTTCGATGATCTGGGCCTTCCACAATCGTTCGATGAATGGTAGAGCCCAGAACCCATCTGGAATATCCGAGAACAATGGGGGGTCAGACCTTTTCGATTCGAAGGAGAAAGCCAAAGAAATGATCTTGGCTAATTCTGCGCGCGTCAAGGGCGATTCCGGTTGAAAAGTCCCGTCTTCATACCCGGCCAAGATCCCTTTGCTGATTAACTTCGAAACCATCAGCTGGCTCCAATGCCCCTCTACGTCCGGAAATACGGCTACGATTGATAGAGAAAGCGCCGTGGATCGTGTTCCATCTGACACTTCGACTTCTAGCGAATGCAATCCGGGTGGCAGCGGCGAGATGCTCAAAGTGCAACTGGAAGTGTCTGAGGATAGGGGCTGCAGGGCTGAAAAAACCGCTTTCAATGGGGGGCTGGATTGTAGCTGTAATTGCAGTTGGGTGAACGGTGCGGTGTGAAAAAAATAGAGAGAGAACACCATCGATTGATCCGGCATCACGACACCTTGCGTTGGGGAAACGCTGATCTCCAAGTCCTTACGGCTGGACAAGCTGAGAGAGGCCAAGCGTACCTGTGTCCCATCTGTGGCAGAGATCTCCAGTGTGTAAGGGCCGGGATGAAATCCCGCTGTTGTCTCTAAATGCAATGTAGCCGTGCCAGGAGTAGTGAGATTGGGCGGTTCGATCGTTGCATAAAGCTCAGCTGGCAGCTGCATTGTACTTAGCTCTACCGTTTGACCCGGTTCTCCCAAGAGCACTAGAGTGACAGCAGCACGGGAAGACGGACCGATTTCCAGTGCAGAAGGCAACAAGAGCAACCGGACTTCAGCCGTTGCGCGGATCCCGTCAAGCGGCAGCGAAAAATAAGAAAATAGACAAACCAAGAGGAAAACAGCTATCAGTTTTTTCATAAAGTGCGCAGGCGACGCGACTTGCGAGTCTGTCGTTCGGTTTCCTGCCATTGGTAGATCACTCCGATAATGCGCAAGATAATCAATATCCCGATCAGAACGAAAAGAACGACAGCGATGACAGACCAAAAGACAGACACCTTGGCGGACCAGGCTATCCAAAAGTACAAAAATCCACCCGCTAATACGACTAAAAAACTGAGACAAGCGATGAAACTGCGCTTGGCTATTGTTCTTCGATGTTCGCGGTTTTTCTGATCCTGGCGGGCTTGGGTCAGTGCAGTGCGGCAATGCAAGCAGGCGATCGCCTCAATAGGATTTTTGGCTCCACAAACGGGGCATTCATCCAACAAAAGGAACCCGCAACGGTTGCAAAAAACGGATTCCGGTGGGTTTTTCGCACCGCAGAAAGTGCATCCCGCTACCACTTCGCTCTCTTCCGGGCGTAATGGCAGTATCTGATGGCAATTTATACAAAGGATTTCCATTGCAGGGTTTTCCATCCCGCAACGAGGGCACCGAATTCTGTCAGGCAAGGTTCACTCCTCAAATCTTGATTCAGACATCGCATCAAGCCTTGGACGACCGATGGAGATTGTAGCACAATGGATCAAAACTCGATCCCCTTTTGGGCAGGAGCGCCATGCCTGAAGGGATGCTTGATATCTTGGATTTCAGAAACAGTGTCAGCCATCTCCAAAATCTCACCAGGAGCCTCGCGTCCGGTTAACACCAAGTGCAGCGAAGGCGATTTCCGCTGAATCAGGTTCAGCAGATCTGGCAACCGCACCAAATCCAGTTGGAGAGCAACGAAGATTTCATCCAGAATCAGCATCTGACAGGTGCCTGCATCCATGCTGCGCTTAGCCAGTTCCATGGCTTGGTGCGCTTTCAAACGGTGGTGATCCAGGTCCTTCTTGCAGTTCGTATCAACGAAACCGGCTCCGGATGGAATAATCGTGAGCCAGGGTTGCAGGCAAGCAGGCAACGAATGTTCCCCGCTTCTATCCATCTTAATGAACTGGATCATCACTACGGTCATGCCATGCCCTATGGCGCGTAATGCCAAGCCCAAGGCTGCAGTCGTTTTACCCTTGCCGGAGCCGGTAATCACTAGAATTCGTCCTGAGCCAGAAGCTGCGCTGCGCAATTCCTTCGTTGCCATCGCTTTAGTGTAGGACAATCCGCATTCCTCTACCAAGCACCTGATAGAATGCCTGCATGGACATCTTATTCGG
>JBGOWQ010000121.1:0-4687 GCA_041478715.1 Thermodesulfobiota bacterium
TCCTGTATCTCCAATATCAAAGCGATCGATTTCAAGGCGGTGAAGAAAGAGATGTCCGCGAAAGGATTCTCCATCGATTCCGGCTATGGCAAGATGAATGAGAAGCTGGAAGCGGCCGGCAAAGCCAACACATTCCGGATCGCGCACATGGGTGATTTGACACTCGAAGAAATCAAGGAACTTACCAGCGAGCTGGAGAGGTTCATCTCCTAAGGAGGATATGATGAAAGTATTGATTCCGGACAAGATTGAACGGAAGGTGATTGAAGTGTTGGAGGATGCCGGTTTTGAGGTGGACTTCAAACCGGGTATTACCCTAGAAGACGCGATCAAGATTGTTACTGACGTGGACGCAATGATTGTGCGTAGCGGGATCAAGGTAACTCAGGCGATGTTGGATGCTGCGCCCAAGCTGAAACTCGTGGTCCGCGCCGGTGTAGGCTATGACAATATCGATACGCAGTATGCGGCCAGCCGGGGAGTTGTGGTGGAAAACACGCCATTCGGCAACACCAATGCCGCCGCCGAGCATACCCTGGCCTTGCTTTTTCTTTTGGCTAAGAGAATCTTCCAGGGACAAGCGGAACTAAAGGGAGGAACCTGGAACCGGAAATTGGAAGGGACCGAGCTGAAAGGAAAAACCATCGGTGTGGTGGGTTTGGGGAATGTCGGCAAGAAAGTAGCCAAAGTAGCGTTGGCGCTGGAGATGCATGTGATCGGATACGACCCCTACTTAGATGAGAAGGCAATCAAAGAGATTGGCGCGACCAAGGTAGCACTAGAGGAAATCCTGAAGTCTGCGGATTACATCACATTCCATTTACCGCTCAACGCAGAAACGAAAAACATGATTTCCACTGCCCAGTTCGCCTCGATGAAAAATGGTGTGAGGATCTTAAACGTGGCACGGGGTGGCGTGATTGACGAGGGTGCACTGGAAGAGGCGATTAAAGCAGGCAAGGTGGCGGGAGCCGCTCTGGATGTTTATGAGCAAGAACCGCCCACCTGCCGCAGTCTGATCGAGAATGACAGTGTGATTTGTACACCCCATCAAGGCGCATCCACCAAGGAAGCGCAGATCAATGTAGGACTGGATGCAGCGAACCAGGTGATCGCGGCTCTGAGGGAACACAAGATTATCAGCTGTGTCAATGGAGTTAGCACCCTGAAGAATTAGTAGGGAAAGCAGTCAAGGCAAGACAACCGGGAGCAGGGAAGCTTCCCGGTTGTCTTTTGTATAAGGATCATCAGGTGATGCCGGCCAGAACATCCTTGATTCTGCACAGAGCGACTTCCAGGTTTTTTAGCGAATTGGCGTAGGAAATGCGCAGGTATCCTTCGCCCGCACTACCGAAATCGCTACCAGCAAGAACCGCCACACCTCCTTCCAGCAAGATTCGTTCCGCTAGCACTCGCGACGGGATGCCAAAGGATTTGACATTGGGAAAGGCGTAGAAGGCGCCTTGCGGCCAGCGGCAAGTAACGCCGGGAATTTGGTTCAAGCCCTGGATGATGAAATGGCGCCGAAGACTCAATTCAGCCACCATCATCGCTACCGCATCTTGCGGACCCTCCAACGCTTCGATGCCGGCCATTTGGGTAAAAGCAGCGGTACAGGAATTGGAGTTGATCATCAGCAATGTGATTTTTTCCGCCATTGATTCATTCATTACGCCGAATCCCAGACGCCAACCCGTCATTGCGAATGCTTTCGAGAATCCGTCCAGCAGGATCACCTGGTTTTTCATTCCCGGCTGCGAAACGATGGAGTGGTGATCCCCCTCGTATACAATCCGGCTGTATATTTCATCGGAAAGGATCAGAATCTTGCGATCGAGTGCCATTTTAGCAATAGCGGCCAAATCATCACTGCGGAGACCACCTCCGGTCGGATTGTGGGGGGAGTTCAGGATGATCAGCTTGGTACGGGGTCCCAGCAAGGTTTCCAGCTCTTTCGTATCCAGTCGGAAACCAAGTTCTTCCCGCAGAGAAATGGGGACCGGTCTTCCTCCTGCAAACCGGACCATGGATTCGTAGGTTGGAAAACCAGGATTGGGCAGAATGACTTCATCGTCAGCCTCGATCAAGGCCAGGATGGCGTAGAAAAGGATTGGCTTGGCACCGGGCGTGATCACAACCTCGTTTGGGGCGAACGCTACGCCGCGCGTGCGACTGATGTAGTCTGCAATCGCTTTCCTTGCAGCAGGGATTCCTGCCGGCGGAGTATAATGGGTATACCCATCTCGGATTGCTCTGATGGCAGCTTCCTGGACGTTCTGCGGCGTATTGAAGTCCGGTTCACCAATCTCCAAATGGATAATCTCGCGACCTTCTGCTTCCAGGGCTTTGGCTTTCGCCAGGACAAAGAAGGCGGATTCGCTGCTCAAACGACTCATGCGCGCGGCATACATTTTTTCCCCACTCCTTCTCGCTGTTGTGATGGTTTCAGTCTAACATGGACAAGGAACTCTGCTGAGTGTTTTCTCCTTCTCTTTGCTGGTATCCGGTGGAGGTGGCGGCTATAATCGCCTGATGATTGCTCGTTCCGCAGGGCTCAAACGGCGAAAAACCGTTGTAATCCTTTGCCTGTTGGCCGCTTTCGGCATTTCTGCGTATTGGTGGCTCCCCCACCTGTGGAGTTTTTTGAGTGATAGGCCACGGATTGAACAGGTTGTCCAGGAGATGGGTGCATGGGGTCCCGTGGGTTTAGTTGCCTTACAGACCTTACAGGTCGTGTTGTTGCCGATTCCAGGTTTTTTTGGTCTGCTGGGAGGATTCCTCTTCGGTTTTGGTCTAGGACTCGTATATTGCACCATCGGAACGGTTCTGGGATCGATGATCGCTTTTGCGTTGGCGAAATATTTTGGCCGACCCCTGGTCTCCCGTTTGGTCAAAGGCAAATGGCTGAGCCAAATAGATGAGCTGGCGAGGACCCGCGGTTTTTTGTTTTTTCTCCTGTACTACTGGGTTCCCTATCTGCCAAAGGATGCAATGTGCTATGTAGCAGGTCTGACAACGATTCGTAGCGATTTCTTTGCCGCGGCAGTGGTACTGGGTCGATTCCCAGGATGCGTGTCGGCCACATTGGTCGGAGCGGGAGTCTGGCAACTCGAACTCCCCCTATGGGCCTGGATCTCCATCGGGGCGGTCCTCTTTTGTGCGGTTGGAGTGGCTATTGGTTATCGGAAACGGTTGGCAAAGTGGGCGAAAACCGTTCTGGAAAATGCAGGTCATCCGCAAAAGACGCAAGCGGGTTAAAGTAGTACAAAAGAGTCTATGCCATCAATCAGCATGGAGGCGCGTTGGACAGAAACCCTTCCTGGCATTAGACTGAATGGTGCACGGAAGACAAGTCTAGAAAGGAAACAGTGAATGAAAACGTTTTGGGAAGTTCTAGGTATCCTTTTTACAATCATTGCGGTGGCATCGATGGTGACAATCATCGTGGAGATGGCTCGCAATTCCGAGATGATCACCTTCTCACAAGCTCTACAGACGATTGGAGTGCCTGCCTCGCTTTTGGCTACAGTCTGCGTATTATGGGCGATCCGGTACCAGCATGGAGAGGCCAAAGCGACATTGAACGAGATTGCCATGTCGGTGGCTCCGGAAGAGGTTGAAGTATGTGAATGTCTGCCAGAAACACCCGCAGAACAGAAGGAAGAGACGCCAGAGAAAACTGACGTCTAGAACCGTCACCCGAAATAGAAAATGAAAAGCTCCTGCAACAGGAGCTTTTCATTTTCTGAATGATCGTGAACTATTTCTTTTTGGCTGGTTTCTTCGCAGCAGTCTTTTTCTCCTTGGGAGCTGGCTTCTTTGCCGGCATTGGTGTCCTCCTTTCCCTTCTGGTATTAGCCAAGCTGTTTGAGCAGAGATTCGAGACTCTTCCAATTGTCTTCTGCTCTCACTTCAAGCTTGGAGACTTTCTGATTTAAGTCCTTCTTTATTGTGGAACGATTTTGCCACGTTTGTGCAAGTTTTTCGAAAAAAATTTTTTCGCAAAGAGAATCATAGGGTAGCGCTTCTTGCTCCAATAGATCGGCGAACGCCTTCACTTTTGGATCATAAGACAGAGCTACGAATGGCGTACGGGCCTTTGCAGCAAAAATCAAGGCGTGTAGTCGCATACCCACTACCAATTCCGCTCGAGATAGCAACCCAACGATTTCTGCGGGAGTGAAAGCCCCATCCAAGCAAAGACTCTGCGGAATCGAACGAGCAAGAGACTGGGCCAAGCTCAAATCGAAAGAGGCTTGAAAGGGCATAAAAACCATGCGAGTACCCCAAGCCTGCTGGAGGGCGGAGACGGTCCGGACGAAAAGGTCCAGCGGGAACTCTTGTCCCTTCAACCTACGCAAACAGAACAGCACAAAGGGCGGTTCCAAAGAGAAATGTCTCAATAACTCCTCTGTTCGTTCAGACGAGGCCGGATCCAGCATCAAAGCCAAATCTGCGGTAAGAGTGATCGAGGGCCTCTTTACGCCCAATGCGGACAATTCCTTAAGCGATGCCTCATCTCGGACAGTAATGATGCTGGATCGATTGACCATCCAGCGAGTAAAACTGCGGTTCAAAGAGCGATGAATCGGCCCCACACTCTGCGACAACAAGATCACCGGTTTATGGAAAAGCAGACCGATCCCAATGATACCCAGGTAGTAGAGCAAGCTTCGGGAAGAGGTCA
>JBGOWQ010000094.1:0-5541 GCA_041478715.1 Thermodesulfobiota bacterium
CCAGAGAATTGAAAGAGGCAAAATCAAGAAGCAAGCGGAAGCAGGCGGAGGATAAACTGCGGAGCGAACAGATCATGCTTGCGCGGACCGAGGCTATTGCCAATATCGGAAGCTGGGAATGGGATATCGCAACGGACACGGTGACCTGGTCGGACGAGTTATTCCGGATCTTCCAGCGGGACCCGCGGGAAGGAGCGCCGAGTTTCGCCGAGCATCCAGCCTTCTATCACCCGGACGACATGGCTCGCCTGCAGCAGGCCGTCGAGGTCGCCGTCGCCCTAGGAACGTCTTACGAGCTTGAACTCCGGGCCATTCGGAAAGACGGCGAAACAAGGGTGTGTGTGGCGCGTGGAGTGGCTGAAATGGCGCCGGGTGGTAGCGCCGTCCATCTGTTCGGCTCACTTCAGGACATTACCGACCGCAAGCGGTTGGAGCAAGCCGTGGAGAAAGCCCGGGTCGACTTCCTCTTCGCCGTCAGCCACGAGCTGAAGACCCCCCTCTTCCTGATGGCCTCAGCCAAGGAACTACTGGAAGGATTGCCTGCCGAGCAACGCGTGGGACGTTTCCTGGAGTATGGGGAGATCTGGAACCGAAACCTGCACCGCCTTCGCCACCTAATCGACAACCTGGTGGACAGCCAGCGGACCGAAGGGATGGGGCTGAAGCTTGCTGTCGTGCCGACCGACCTGAGCGAGATCCTGCGCCAGACGTTGAAGGATGTGGACTTTCTAACCCGTCAGCAGCGGATCCGTTTCCGGCTGCAGGAGGACCCACTGCCGATGATTCCAGCGGATCCGGAAAGCATCCATCGCCTGTTCGAGAACCTTCTGACCAACGCCATCAAGTTCTCCTCCCCGGAAGGGGAGGTGGAAGTTAGCCTCACGCGGCAAGGGGAGGAAGCAGTCTTCACCGTGCGCGACTTCGGCCCCGGCATCCCCGCCTCAGAGATCCCCCTGCTCTTCCAGCCCTTCCAACGGACGGACGGCTCCACCCGGGCTGTGATTCCCGGCACCGGCCTTGGCCTCTACACGGCCAAGCTGATCGCCGGGGCCCACGGCGGCTCGATCACCCTGACAAGCGAAGAAGGGAAGGGAACGAAAGTGACGGTCCGGCTGCCGCTGGGGAAGGAACCGGAGCAAGGGTAGTTCGAGAGTTCGTCCAAACTCGGTCGCAGCAGTTCTATTCGGTGGCGCTGAATTTGATCACCCGGTCGTAGAGGACTTCAAACCAATTCGGGCCCACCTTCGTGCTGGGCTCCACGTAGGCCCGGAAACCAATGAAGGCCTCCTGATCCAGGTCCACCCCCGCTGCGCCGATTCCATATTTTACCTCCAGGCAGAGGGGATCGCCCTGAGCTTTGCGGGCCACTTTATAGACGTATAGGTACTTAGCGGCAGGATTGTTCGGCAGATAGGCCTCTGCCGTACCGGCCAGGGTCTCACTGGCGACGGCTCCTACTCCATTGATCGCTTTCTCCCCGTACATACCGAAGTTGGAATAGATCGCTTTTCCCGTCGCCGCATGGTTCACTCCGTAAACAATCAGGTACTCATCCGGATCGTCAGCCAGAGTGAAGGAATCGCTGCGCAAGTAGAAAGTGTCCCGATTTTCCCCGATCACATCCACGCCGCGCTGGATGGCGTCGTTCCCTTCCAGCAGCCAGATTCGGGTACTGAGGTCCTTGGCGTTGGCGCTGCCGTGCTTGGTCAAGATCGCTTGGCGCAGTTCGTCCACGGCGGCCATTAGGTTCAGCTCGGAGGTGTCCCCGGTGCCGCGCACTTTCAACGGCTGCACGGGGAAGGGATCCGGGGTGGAAAGCGCCGTCGGAGTCAGCCGAAACACTCGCCCCAGCGGTTGGCTCAAGTAGTCTTCTCCTGCTTTCGGATCCTTGAAAAAGGCCACCCGGTGAATGAAGACGAAGTTGTCTGCCTGTGCGTCCAGACCCATCTTCACCAATCCGGCCGGAATGGTGTCAGTATTTACAATGGAAAGGGGATATCCTGCGGCCTGGATCGCCGAGCGTACCCGGGCGTCGGTCCCCTTGTCGGCGGTGGTAATGATGATCGTTTCCTGACCGAAGGGATTCCCCTTTGCCCCATCGGGCGTGCCGGCCGTCTTGATCTCCAGGTGGTTGATAGTATCCCCGAGGCTGGCAAAGATCCGTCGTGCTTTTCCCTCTGCCGGGAAGTAGCGCATCCCCAGGTAGCTGCGGTAACTGAAGTAGTCCACTTCAGGGGGAGTGCGACCGACGAAGACGATGGCTTCGTCCGCTCGCAGGCGGAAATCGTTCCACAAACCCTTGCGCTCCGGGTTGATCACGCCTTCCGTCATCATGTTGGGAACAGTCTGGCCTGGCGCCAGGGGCAACTTGTACACCATATAGGGTGTGCTGGGATTATTTCCCCAGCAACTGGTAATTAGGCCGGCATCGTACATCTTCACGATATCGAAGGCCTCGAACACCCCTTCCGCTACGACGAATCCAGCCTGCTCCATTCCCGACTTCAAATCGTCTATATTTCCCTGGGTTGGTATTTCTGACACCACCCCCGCGCAGGACGAAAGAGCCATCAGCAGCATTGCCACCATCAGCCATCCTGTAGTGATCCGGATGAAACGAGATTTCATCTGATTCTAGCCCTCCTTTTCCGTCAGCCTTAGCATTAGCATAGCATTGACGCCTCGCGGAGTTGACGCATAATGGGAGTCTCTTGTTGCTGTCGATTGCTTCATGTCGAGGTGGGAGAAACAGACGGGAAGTTCTGGGGGAGCTCCCGAACTAATCCAGCGTTTGTGCCTTCGGATCGAACGCCGTTGCGAGGGTAGTGTCGTGGTCGGGAATGGTCTTTTCCACATTGCGCACCACCGGGAACAGGTAGCCAGATAAACCGCTAATCACCGTCAGCAGGCTGGCCAGCGCAATCAGCACGGCCATCCCCGCGCCCGGGCCGCTGCCGAATAGAGGCCCCAATACACCGACCAACGCGCCACCCGGCTGCATCGCCGGTTCGAAGATCTTATCGGCCAAGGGACCCGCCAGAAGCAACGAGATGGGGGTCACCCCCTGGGCGATCATCATCCGGGCGGAAAACACGCGGCCTTGCACGTCCGGTGGAACCTTGGACTGCCAGATAGCTTGATTGGAGATGTAGTTCAGGCTGCCCACGGAAGAGGCTAGAAAGAAGCCGGCCATCCACCACCACAGGCTCTGGCCGAAACCGACCAGGGCACCCATGAAAAGAGCCGGCAGTGCCCAACCGATGAACACACCGTGCGTCCGCCGTTTGAACAAACCGCCGGTCAGGGAGAAGAATGCTCCCCCAATGACACCGCCGATGCCGCCGGCCGATTCTACTGCGGCCAGCATCGGCGCACTATTACCGATGCGAGCCAGAATCATCGGCGCTGCCAGGATCCAGGCAAAATTGGAGAAGAAGTTGCCCAGGAGGAAGATCAGCTGCAAGCCGAGAAGCCCTTTGTGCGCAATGATGTAGCGGAAGCCGAAGAAGGATTCCCGCCACAGGCTGCCCGCGGCTTCCTTCCCCACCTGCGAGCGGGGGGGAGAGGGAATCCAGACCAGAAACAACACGGTCAACCCCACGGCAATGCCGATCAACTGCACGGCGAAGACCCATCCCACGCCGGCTACCGCGATCAGGGCGGCGCCCAGGATCGGAGCCAGGATGGCGGAGCCCGATTCCGCCAGTGTGCTGATGGCCGTGGCCCTGGCATACTGCCGCTTGGGTACCATTAAAGTGACCGATGCGGAGTAGGCCGGCCAGTGGAACGCGTTGAAGAACGCAGCGACGAAACTGGCCACGTAGACGTGCCACAGCTGCAGGGTGCCCAGAAAATAGAGGACCATCATTAGTATGGTGGCGAGAGCGGTGGCGATGTCTGAGAGAGCCATCATCCACTTGCGGTTCCAACGATCCACCAGGGCGCCGGCAATCGGACCCATCAGGATCACCGGAGCGAAACCGAAAAAGGCCATCATGGAAAGGGCGGTGGCTTCCCCCGTGACTTGGTAGGCCCAGATCGTCAGGGCAAAACGAGTCATCGACGAACCAAGCAGTGAGAACAGCTGGCCCGACCAGAAGGCAAGGAACGGTTTCATTCCGGGTGTGTGAGTAGGCAGTGGGGATCGGTTCATCTGACTTTCCATTCTACAAGAAACATCGTGGGATTAGATCAGCCACTGGCCGATTCGTTCAAAGCTTGTTCCATCGACCAGGCAATTTTGTTTTCTGGATTTGCCGACCCGCTATTGCAACAGTTTCGCGCTACAATCATGCGGAGAAATGATGCTTCCAACCAAGAATCGAGGTCCATGCATTTCAGTTAGAAGGGGGTATTCCAGATGAAAACCCGTTTGCTTGCCGTGCTGCTGGTGCTCGGTTTCCTCGTCGGCAACGTCCCCGTCGCCGCAGCGGGGGAATGGACCACCGAGGCTCCGCCGTTATCCGATTTGGTTAGTCATTGGGACGGGCACATTCGCCTAGTTTCTTACGACTTGGGCCCATCGCCTACCCCGCCGCCGCCCGGTGAAAAAGCCGCCTGCGATCCCCAGATTTACGCCGCCGTGCTGGCTGCGTTTGAGGAAATGAAGGCTCTGGGATCGATTCCCGCCGAGCTGAATATCTCCAGCACCGCCCCCGATGCAGGCACCCTGGAATTGATCATGCATTACTCTCCGCAAGGAACGCCCACCCCGGCTTCCAGCAAGCCAACGAGCATCCCCTTCCGTTATCAAGACGGTTCCCTGAGCGCGCAAATGGAGGAAAGCGGCATGCAAATGCGCTTATCCGCTTGGGCCACCCGGACTACCTTCTATTCCTTGGGCGTGGTCGATTCGTCGTCCATCACCATCGCCGGCAACGTGAAACTGATCGATCCCAACACGGGCAAAGTAATCGCCTATTACTCCTTCGTCACCGAGCAGGAAGGATCGCAGGTTCCCCGGGGAGAACCGCTGGGATACAGCCTGAACCTGGCGCCCGGAACCGACGCCCGCACAGTGGAGTTCCTCCCCTTTGACGGGAAGGAGTGGCAGCCGCTGACGAAGGAGGGTTTCCCTCTTCGCGCCGGAGACCGACTGCGAACCAAGGACCCGAAGAACATCGTGTCCATCCTGCTAAATGATGGGGAATTCACCATTTATCGAACACGGATCGCTCACGGGACGATCTCCTTCGGCAAGGTGACCGACGCTCCGACCGGAAAAGCCGCTATCTTCACGATTGAGTCGCTCCCCGCGATGGCCGCCGGAATGCTGATGGAGATTTGGTCGGAAATCAAGAATCCTCCGCCGGCGGAGGTCCGCACCAAGAATGTGATCACCACCATTTTGGGGACGGCGGCGGTGATTGAGGAGACCGAGAGTGAGACATCGGTAAAAGTACTGGAAGGTGCCGTGCAGACCATCGCATGCGGAAACGGTGCCAGCCAGGTGCTGACCGCCGGTCAGGCCGTCGCCGGCAACGATCAGGGCTTGAGTGCGGTAGCCTCGTTCGACATGGCCGCCGAGTTAGCCAAGTGGGG
>JBGOWQ010000176.1:0-3576 GCA_041478715.1 Thermodesulfobiota bacterium
ATCTCGCCGGTACGAAAGCGGAGAAGGTACTCGTTGACGAACACTTCTCCCAAAGGACGGAGTCGTTGGGCCAAATGCACCAGAGATGGGGGTGCAACCTCCGGATTCCAAACCAGCACAGCCTTCTGACCACAAAGGCGAATCACTTTGGCTACCGATTCTCCCCCCAGGAAATCGTAAATCCCTTCGCAGGCCGGGCATCGATCGACCATTTTCTGTAACGGAGCTCGCGAGAAGATATTCTTCCAAAGGTCGAACATCACCAGGTCCCGGCTGATATCGGCTGAGCCGACCAGGATCTTGATCGCTTCCGCGCTCTGGATGGCTCCTACGATCAACGGTGCAGAATTGATGATCCCTGCGGTGTCACAGGTTTGGATACTCTCCCGTGGCGGCAGCTCTGGTTGGTAACAACGAAAACAAGGGGTTTGCCCGGGAATGAAATTGGCGGTCATCCCCAGGGAGGCTACCGTACCTCCATAAATCCAGGGAATGTGGAGTTTCAAGCAAACGTCGTTGATCAGGAAACGGGTTTCGAAATTATCAAGCCCGTCCAGGATCAGATCCGCGCCCCGGACGAGCTCTTCCGCGTTGCTGTGATCGAAGTCGGCGACGATGCCCTCGATCCGGACTTCGGAATTGATGGCCTGCAAACGACGTTGCGCTGCGATGGCCTTGGGCAAACCAGCCGCCACATCTTCTTCCGTATAGAGCAACTGGCGCTGGAGGTTGGTGGTCTCCAAGAAATCGCGATCGATCAGCCGCAGGTGCCCTACACCAGCGCGGATCAGGCAATTGGCGATCGTGCTGCCCAGGGCTCCGCATCCGACAAGCACCACGAAGGATTCGCTGAGCCTTTCCTGCCCCTCGGCTCCGATTCCCCAGAAAAGCATTTGGCGGGAATAGCGAGATGTCTCCATGACTTTCATCTTAGGAATAGCCGGCTCAAGCGTCAATTGAGACGGCTGCGCATAGTTTACGGTGGCGGGACGCTACGCTATAACTGGAACAGGTACGATGGAAATGGCTGAAAAAGTACTCGTCGCTATGAGCGGCGGAATCGATAGCGCATTCGCCTGCCTCTTGCTGCAAGAAGCTGGTTATCTGCTGGAGTGTGTTTTCCTGCATCTTTGTGATCACTCCCGTTGCTGCACGCCGGAGGGGGAAGGCCGCGCCCGTCGCTGGGCCGATCAATGGGGGGTTCCCTTCTATCGCCTGGAGGCACACGAGCGATTCCTTCGACTGGTGATCGAAGAGACCATCGATGCCTACCGCAAAGGGTATACTCCCAATCCCTGCACTCTCTGCAATCAATCGATCAAGTTCGGTTTCCTGTTGGATTATGCCAGGCAGAAGAGATTTCGCTACTTGGCTACCGGTCATTATGCCAGGGTCACCACGGATTCCTGCGGGATTCGCCACCTTCTGGCAGCCATGGATCGCCGCAAGGATCAGAGTTACATGCTGTATCGTCTACCCCAGGACGCTCTGAGCAATGTGTTGTTTCCCCTGGGAGATTGGCAAAAGCCGGAAGTGATCCGCCGGATGCAATCGGTTTCTCCCTTGTGGCAGGAAGTCCCGGAGAGCCAGGATCTTTGTTTTTTGCCACGAGGGATGACCATGGCCCGTTTCCTGCTGGAAGCCGGCCTGTCCAATGACCCAGGGCCGATCGTGGATCAAGCGGGAAGGTTTCTGGGCCAACATCGCGGGCTATTGCACTATACTCTAGGCCAACGAAAACGGATTGGTCTTCCCGGAGGTCCTTTCTTTGTATTGGAAATGCTCCCCCAGCAAAACACGTTGGTCATCGGCCGCCGGGCTGAAGCAACCAGAGCCTGGCTAGTGGCAGAGGATGTCAGTTGGATCGCACCCCACTGCCCGCCGCAGACTTTTTCCTGCCAGGCCAAGATCCGCTATCAGCAACCTCAGGTTCCGGTACAAGTTCGGTTGTTGGAGAACCACCGAATCCATGTTGGTTTTATTTCGCCCCAATTCGCCGTGACACCCGGCCAGGACCTGGTTCTGTACCAGGAGCAGGAAGTATTGGGCGGCGGGGTGATCGCCTCCATGGGACCGCTGGACCAACCCGATCGATAGATCTATAGAATGCGCGTCCCGTTAGGACCGGGTCTTTCGGGTTGCAGCAGGATCACCTTCCCGTTCTCGAGCACCGCGCCCAAAACCAATACTTCCGAGAGGAACCCGGCAATGTTTTTCGGCGGAAAATTGACCACCGCAATCACTTGGTGCCCGAGCAGGTCTTCTACCTGATAAAAGTCCCGCAACTGCGCGGAGGACTGTTTGATGCCGGCGTCACCAAAATCGATGGTCAGACGGTATGCAGGATTGTGCGCTCGATGAAAGGCTTCTGCGGCCAAGATCGTACCGATCCGGATTTCCACTCGGAGAAAATCCTGATATTGAATGATCACAACGCCGATCCTATCTCCATACGAATTGGGTTCCACTATAGCAAATCGAGCAGCCTTCCGGGTGCGCGCGATCGCTCCGGCAGGGGGTTGATGCAAATGATTCAGACAGGTAGATTGATAGTAGCCCCACATTCTCTTGGAGTGGAGATGCGATGCGAAAAATCTTGGTAAGTGGATTGACGGACGGCCAGATGTTGGATAGCTCCTTTGCGATCTACGAACGAAGGATTCTCCAGACAAAAGAAAAAAAGGATTATTTGAGCCTGGAATTGGCGGATCGAAGCGGTACAATCCCGGCCCGGATGTGGGACAACCTGAAAGCAGTCCTTCCCTTTGCGCAGGTGGGAACCGTCGTCCGAGTGATTGGAGTTACGCAGAACTACAATGGGATTCTCCAGATAAAAATTTCGGACTTGCGACCGTTGGACTCCGCTGAATACTGTCAGGAGGACTTCTTACCCCCTCGGCGGCGAGCGCGGGACAGACAAGTCCAATCGTTGAATAGCAGCATTCGTTCTGTGGCAAACCCGTGGTTGTTGGCTCTATTGGACTCGTTTTTTTCAGACCAGGGGTTTCTTCATCGTTTTGCCGACGCACCAGCGGCCAAGATCTACCACCACGCCTATTTGGGTGGTTTACTGGATCATACGCTGTCCGTCGTCGCGATCTTGGAACGGGTGGTAGAGATACATCCGGAACTGGACCGGGATCTTCTGATCACGGCAGGGTTGCTGCATGATGCCGGCAAGGTCGAAACCTACGTGCAGCAGGGATTCGTGTTTGATTTCACCGATTGCGGCCGTTTATTGGATCATGTTGTGCTGCTCGATCGAAAGCTAGAAGCGAAAATCCTGCAGATTTCCGGTTTCCCAGCGGATCTCGCCATCCGGCTGAGCCATGCCTTATTGAGCCACCATGGGGAACGGGAAAACGGCTCGCCCGTGCTGCCGATGACGGCGGAAGCCGTTGCTTTGTACCATGCGGACAACCTGGATGCCCAAGTGCAGCAATGCATGGAGCTGCTGGAGGAAACCCCATCAGGAGAACGCTGGACGAAATTCCGATACAATCTGGGGAGAGCCTTCTTCTTGGGGGAACGGACAGCCACCGATCCGGAATCTGCCGCAAACGATTGACTTCCTGG
>JBGOWQ010000133.1:0-4487 GCA_041478715.1 Thermodesulfobiota bacterium
AGATCCCCATGCTGGTAAATGCCTGCCACCAGGCCTGTGAAGCCGGCCTTTGCTGATCCGTGAACAGATCGCCCAGGAAAGAGAACACGATCGGTACCGTCCCGCCCAGACCGATACCGGAGAAAATGCGAAGCACCAGCAGTTGGGTATAGTCTTGCGCGAACGCGGTCAGAAAACAGGGGATTTCCCCTAGCAGAACGGCAATCACCAGCAGCCATTTGCGCGAGTATTTGTCGCTTAGATACCCCCAGAATAGAGTCACAACCGCCGCTACCAAAGTGAAGGCGGAACCCACGGCGCCGATTTCGGTATCCGTGATGAAAAACTCCTTCTCGATCGCCTCGATCGAAGGAGCAAGGAGGTTCTGCTCCGCGTAGAGGATCACTCCCATAAACATTAATAGGATGAAAGTCCATACCATTTTCCGATCGAAGGAATAGATGTCACTCATACCCAACTTTGCAAACAGGCCCATCAGCGGCTCCCCCTGCTTTGTTGGAATGCCAGCATGGCCGCTCCGATCATGCCTGCCTGATTCCCCAACTGCGCCGGAACAAGCCTCAAATGGGTCAGCGCAGGGGCAAATGCGTTCATCTCAAGCGTTTCCTGAATCGTTTGTTGCATCAAATCCAAAGCCTCTGCCAATCCCCCGCCAATGATAATTGTCCCTGGATTTAGCAAAGTAGTTACATACGAAAGGGCCAAACCGGTGAAGTAAGCGGACATCGAAAAGGCTTCCATGGCCAATCGGTCCCCGTGACGGGCCGCTGCGGCGATCTGGATCGGCTCGATCTGTTCCGGCGGAAGAGCGGACAACTCACTGTCCCTTCCCCGTTCCAGCGCATACCGTACGTAACGCCCGATCGCCGGCCCGCCGGCCAGCGCCTCATAGCATCCGTGCTTGCCGCAACCGCAGCGCGGTCCGAAAGGCACCAGGGTCAGATGGCCGATTTCCCCCGCGGCATAACCCGAACCACGCACCAGCTTGCCGTCACTGATCATGGCTCCGGCGATCCCGGTGCCCAACGCAATGAAGAAGAAATCGCACAACCCTTGGCCAGCACCCAATTGCCACTCGGCGATGGCCCCCACCTTCACATCGTTTTCAATCCATGTCGGAAGGCGGAATTGATCCTGCAAGGTTTTTTGCAGTGGGTAATTGGACGGAAAAGGAAGGTTGGGTGAGGAAATGACTACTTGCTTGGCGAAATCGACCGGGCCTGCGCAACCGACGCCCAATACGACCGCTTCGTCCGCAGGCAGCAGTTTCTCCACAACGCCGTAGAGGTTCTGCAGCACCTCGTCCACGTTTTGGGGATTCCCGGTCAACTCCCTTGCTCGTGCCAGGATCGTACCATCCTCGGCCAGCAACGCACCCTGAATTTTCGTACCGCCTAAATCGATACCAATCGCTTTTCTCATCGCGCCATTCTTTCCTTGAATTGTTGGATGATCGAGACATTCGCGGGATCGATTTCTTTCGCCAGTGCCACATACAAGGAAACGAAATCGATCAGTTGCAACAGGGAAAACAAACGAGCCAGTTTTCCTCCCCGATTGAGAGGATAGAGTTCCAGCACGGGAAAATCCTTTCCTGCCAGGATTTCCCTGGTGACCAAATAGCGTTTCACAATCCGCGGGTCTTCCTGGAAATCTCGCAGGAAGATCGGCAGGACCGTATTCTGCAGTTCGGTGTTCTCGTAACCGACGATCTCGTCGTGATGGAAGTCGGGAATTCGATTGCTGTGAGCCAGGGTTTTTCCATTCTCCGCCAATTGGCGCCGCAGGCGCTCCGCCAAGGCATCGGAGAATCCGTAGGAGCCGTAGATGAAGGGAATTTTGCCGAGAATCTTTTCCGCCACCTGTTTCGCCGGATTCTGTACCGTGGGGCTGTTGGCATCCAGCAAGTCGCGTTCGCTGCGGAGATGGTAGAGGAGGTCGGACCACTCTGACTTCAGCGGAAGGTTCAATCGCAACGCCCGACCGAACACGTCAAGCAACGCAAAAAAGAGGAAGCCGATCGCCGAGCGCGCTTCCATGCCCGTAGGAATTTTTGCCATGTACAGATCGAACTTGGCCGCCAGCGCCTGCAGCTGGCCGCCCCCCGTGATCAGCAGGACGTTCCGACTGAGCTTGATCGCCTGATGCAAGCTGGAAAGCTGTTCTTCGGTGTTGCCGGAGTAAGAGAGGATTAGGATCAGAGTCTTTGCATCGACAAAACCCGGCAATCCATAACCTTGGTAGACGAAAAGAGGGGTGGGGAGTCGGTCGGAAATGTAGGATTGAAGCAGGTCAATTGCCGCACGGGAGCCTCCCCCGGTGCCGCACAGCAAAACCCGATCGAAATCCAGGGAGGGAAGCGGGGGAAATCCTCGGACCAGGGAATAGGCGTCTTCGATCTGCTCCGCCAGGCCGTATGATTTCTGGAGCATGCCACCCCGATCGATGGCGCGCAGGGTTGCTTCATCATCCAGCTGCCGGTATGGCATTTCGTTCTTTTTGCAGGCAGCGCTCAGTTCAGCGAGCCACTTCCTCCACGTCGTTGTACCAGGCCCGCTTGGTACCCAGGCGGGACCGTCTCACCCAGGTCGGCGTTTTCGGCTCGGTTTCGAGCCGCTGCCGGACCGTTCCAATCTGCTTTTTCAGCAAGTCAAGGTCTTCCGTTTTTACTTTCCCGGACTGGCAGAATTCCTCGGCGATGGATCCTACTTTCTCCAGGTTGGTGCTGGAATCGAACCAGAACCCCCAATCCCCTGCCAGCGTCTTGGAGATGTAGCCCAGGTTGATCTTCTCCTTCTCGTCCTGTTCGGCCAACTCATGGCCGCAGAAAAGAATGATCAGGTCAATTAGGTCCTTCTTGTTGATGTGATGGATCTGCAGTTTTTCCAGCACGATATCGGTCAGGGTAATGGTGGGGAAATCCAGCTCCAAGCGACCGCGACCGGGCGCAGTACCGAATTCCACCGGATGGCTGAAGTTCAGCCTGTCGTAAAAAATGTCGACATCGTAGAGACCTTGTTTATGGTGGAAGATATTCCGGGTGGTGGCGTTCCAGGAATTCACGTACAGGTCTGGCGCAAAACCCAGGTCCCGCTCAAAAAACTTGCGCATCTGCTGCGATTGGCGTGAGTAACCCATCACGTCCAGATCGGTGAAAATCGGCTTGCCTTCGCCGAGCCGCCCCAGGCTGAAGAAATATTCACGGTACTGGGGGCAATGTTCGCTGTGCAGATAAACGGCCAATGCTCCCAGTATGCGCAGGTAGAGCCCGGCCTCCTGGGCTTTCCTGATGATACCGACCGCTTCCTCGAGGAATTGCTCCGGGGAGAACTGGACGAATTTCTCCTCCATGCTGGTCTCCTTTACCCCTGAATCTTCCAGTAGTTTTCGTACCCTTCCTTGGTCAAGTTAATGATGAAACCACGTAACAGGCCCTCTCCATATTCCGAACCCGGATTCAGGCACAGGGTTCGGCCGATTTTATCGAAGCCGCTGGACTCGTGGATATGCCCATGCAAGCCCAGCATCGGCTGGTGCTTCTCGATCGCCTGGCGCACCGCCACAGAGCCGACATGTACCATCTTGACGCCATCCATCCCGGCGACCACTTTCAACGATCGATCCAGCTTGGGGGCCAGATCGATATTGGTGTTGACCGGCGGGCAGTGCACGTTCCAGATCGAGTTTTTCACGTCCTTTAGCTGGGCGACGCGCTCTTCCATCATCCGGCGCATCCCCTTTTCGTCGGTCTCTCGCGGGGTATCCCACGGGGTTGGGTTCACGAACTCCAGACTGAGCACTTCGTGCCCTTCCATATCCAGCACTTTGTCCAGGGGGTAGATGATCCCCCGATCGGCAAACGATCGGATCACCTCGTCGATGTCTTTATGGTCGTCATTTCCCGGCATCACGATGGTCATGATCTTCTTGGTGTCGATTCTCTCTACCAGCAGGTCCAGCCACTCGCGCATCCGCTTGACCATCTCCTGCCGCATGATCTCGTCGACCTTTTTTTCATCCCTCTTCAATTCATCGATAAAGTCGGGCTCCGCCCGAATGGAATAAACCCCTCCGTTGCGCAACTTGCGCTCAATGTCCTGGATTTCCTCTTCGGTTTTTAAGATGTAGGTTTGGCCGAAATAAGCTGTTTTCCAGTTTCCGTCCTTGGTATGGATGATGGGGACGAGCGCCTTGCCGGTGAGATCGCCGGACAGAATCAGGGCGTCCGTTTCGTACATGCCGACGGCAGTGATCCATTTCCGCCAGACGGTATCCGCTCCGTGCACGTCCACTGCGAAGAATACTCTCATGGCTCTCCTCTCTGGGGGGAAGAAATGTGGGCTCCCCTCGGTGGGAGGAGGGGAGCCTCGAATGTCGTTAAGCGGGAGGTATTTCTGCGAAAATCTTGGTGGGATCGATCCCTTCTCTGCGGTTCTTCGCGTACATGTAAGCGGTGAGGATCAGGCCGATCAGAACCAGGACAGCCA
>JBGOWQ010000127.1:0-4572 GCA_041478715.1 Thermodesulfobiota bacterium
AGGGGTATGGCCGGGAGGCAAAGTCGCTTCTCGGCGAAGCCCCCTGGTAACGCACCGCCGCCAAGTGGTCCTCTCCAGCGCTGAGACTGCCGTGGATCCGCTACTCTTCGCGGGTTTTTCCCTTATCCTTATCTTTTTCCTTTTCTTTCTTGAGGAATTTCTCGGCCCGCTTGCGGCGTTCCGCCAGGTCTTCCCCTTCCCCTGCCAGTAAGCGGACGGGGATCAGTGAAAGCTCCGCCGGTTCTTGATTTTCTTTTTGGGGCATTGCGGCCGATCGGCTGGATGCTTCGGGGATTTTTTCTAGTTCCGGCACCTCTTCCATCATGGGCGTTTCTCGCACGGAAATTGCGCTGGGATCCGGTGGATGGTGTTGCCACTGTTTCTGCAAATGATGCAGGATCCGGTTCACAACCGTGGCTTTAAACCGGGCTTCCTCATCTCCAAGTTGGCGAATGAATTCCGCATAGGGACGTTCCGTTCCCTCTTCCAAATAGGGTTGCATGGCATCCAAGCAGTCTTGGAATACGCGTGGCATGGCATTTTCTTCCAATATACGTTGGGCGACTCCCTCCAATTCCAGGTCACTGACCTGCAATGCTCCCTCGACAAGACCCAACCGCAGCTCCGTTTTGATCGATCCGGGCAGGACGTGCAAAGCTCCCGTTACGAATGGCTCCAGCACTTTCTGCAAGAAGAACCCAAGTGCCTGCAATGCTCCCGCTTGGCTCTCGCGGAAGGAAATCGGAAAGGTCCACTCCCAGGTTGCATAAAAGCGGGGTGATTGGATTTCTTCCTCTGTGGCAATTTCTGCCGCATCCAAGTCCAACTCTTGTCCTGCTGGGGCAGGACGGGGGCTTACGAACCGCGGATGGCTCACCTGCAAACGATCATAGCGGTTCCCCAATCCATTATCGTGTACATGCTTGGGTAGAAAATCGTAAAAGAGGGTGGGATTGGCGCCAGGCTCAATCTCAAATCCATAGGTGCCATTGCCTGTCACCGGTCCGGAAAAGTGCCCTCCCCCGCCCTTTTCCACCAGTACGCCCTGTGATGCATTGTCGCGGATCAGCGTGCGCTCGCTGATTGAAGGACGTCCTCCGGCTAAAACCCAGACCCCCGGACCTTTGTTTTCATAAATCTCGCATTCCTCAAATTGGCCGGAACCAAGCCGGAGGGAAAGGATGCCACTGTCGTTGGCGTGGATTTTGGTGCCGCCTCCCACCCGCGGATTGGCACCTAGACTGGTTACAATTCCCGCAAGACCGTTGTCGGCAATTTCGATTGCAGCAATCTGCGGCCTGCCCTTGCCGGTGATGATAATGCCATGGCCACGCTGTTCGGTCACGCGCCCCTCTTGCACGGAACCTTCGCACTGGTGTAACAGGATCCCCGTCATATTGGCGCGGATTCGATTCCGGCGGAGGTCCGGTCTACTCTGCTCAATCCAGATCCCGAAACGTCGATTTTGTTCAATCTGGCAATCTTCAATTTCGCCTTGCCAATTGCTCTCAATGCGGAAACCATCCCGATTGCCATATACTTTGCACTCTGACACGACCGAATGAGTCACTCCCCGGAGGTGGAATCCCGTGTCGTTTTTACTGACCCGGCATTGTTCAAAAGAACCCAACCCCGCTTGACAGGAAACACCAACCCGACTGTCCTGGATGCGGCAATACTGCACTAGGGGATCTCCTCCGTCACGGACTGCCAAACCGATCTCGCCGGCAGCGATTTCGCAAGACTCAATCGTACCCTGCGCGTCTTCCGATACCAGGATCCCTTCCGCGACGCATTCTTGCAGACGGCAATCCAGGATCGTTGGGTCGGTTTGCTCTCCGTGAATCCAAAGGCCACTCCCCAACCCGGACGTAATCTCACAGGTTTCCAATCTCGCATCCCCTTGCGAGATTTCGATGGCGAATCCCGGGTTTTCTAGAGCGACAATCGTCAGGTTTTTCAACAGAACGTCGGAATGGCGAATCAGAATGCCGGGATTGCCTTCTGTCTCCACAATCACTTCCATCTTGTCATCCCCAACAATCTGTACGGCGCGTTCCAGAATCAGGTGTTCGCGGTAAATGCCGGGCAATACCCGAATCAGATGACCGGGAGGCGCCTGTTCTATCGCTTCGGCCAGCGTGAGATAGTCCCCAGACCCCTCGGCAGAGACAATGACCATTCCAACTTTGTGCTCCACCTTTTTGGTTGGCTTTTTGACCGGGGTGGCGGGCGCTTTCTTCTTGGCAGGTTTCTTCTTCGCAGGCTCCTTGGCTTCGAGCGTTGCGCCCTTGTCCTTCAGTAGATCTTCGATCGTCCATTCCATTGGAGTGAATGCATAAAAGAGAATGTCGGGCTCTTTCAGCCCAACATCTCATTGCAGCCGTACTATTGTAGGCGAAAGGCCGGTTCTCGGCAATCTCCTGCGCGGGCGTGCCGGTATGCGTATTTACGCTAGGGTGTAGGGAAGTGCTTCCGGATAAACCGGCATAGCTCCGACGATCAGGACGGACTTGCTTTGTTTCATGCCGGTGCTTGCGTGGTGACGGGTAGCGTCTGGAATGGTCCGGCAGGGGCGGCGGCAGAAAGTCGGCGGAAGACATACGCCACAGCCATCATGGAAATGGGCATCGTTACCAATAGGCCAATACCGAAGCAAATGGCGCCAAGCAGATTGATTCCGACCAGTGCCAACCCCAGGAGGAATAGATGACCCTTGTGGTTGCGGGTGATCTCCGCACTGCGGTGCAGTGCATCCATCGCCGACAGCTTGCCGTCGATCACCAGATAGCCATAAAAAGCGTACTGAATCCCCCAGATGATTCCCGGAACCACCAACAAGATCGTGCCACCGATCACGATCAAATAGTAGAGGATGGTGCCCCCGAGGAATTCCAGGAAACGCTCCCAGGGAGGTATCAAATCCTGGAATTCCGCTTGTCCGCGATCATGATAGCGCAAGAAAAAGCGGATCAAACCCATCTCCACCAGCACGCCCAGGATCCAGGACAGGGGTGCAGACAGGGGTGGCCAGCGAAAAAAGACTTGTCCTAAGCCCGTGACGGCGCCGGCCAGCAGCGCGATGGCCACGAACAAGCCCAGGTTCTCCCGCACCTTGCTCCAGCCGAAGGAAATCGCGTCGGGAATGGTGAAAATCGGCATCCGCTACTCCCGGCCTTCGTCGGACGGAGGTTGTGGATCGTTCCGCTCTACCAGGATCGAGCAGCGGGTGGCCAATGCAGCCACTGCTCCGATCGCCGCCCAGACCGGCAGCAGGAGAGCGCCTACGACACCCAGAGTCAGCGGAATTTCGATCAGGGTCCGCCCTTCCTCATTTTTGAGGGTGATCCGACGGATATTCCCTTCGTGTACCAGTTCCCTGATCTTGGTTAACACCTGGTCTCCTGTGATTTTGAATTCTTCCGTTTTCTTCGTTTCGTTCATTTCATTCCTCCTGTTTTTGAACTAGAGCGGCATGTCCGCCGGGGAATGACCGGAGGTGGGCAGCAACGATCGTACCCACTCCCGATTGGCCCAGAGCGCACATCCACCTTCCAATTCGCTCAATTTGTCATGGTTTTCCCGAATTTGCCGTAGGAAATCGGATTGAAGAGCCTCTCGCAGCGACAGTTGCTGCAGACTGGCATCGGAATAGGGAGCAAAGGGACAAGGTTCTACCGCTCCGCCAGCACTGATGTGCAAGAACCCGCGACCGGCTGAAAGACAGCCGCCATACTTCACTTCGTCTCCGGGAAAGGAGATAAACAAGCCGGGAAACCGTTGTCCCATCGTTTGGGTCATCCGGCGCAGGGTCAGACGTTGCGCTTCTTCCAGAAGGAGGTTCTCGGTCCCCTCCTGGATCGGTACATACTCTATAAAAAAGAACAGCCGGCAGCCGGAAGCGATCATCTCCTGGAGGAAGGCATCCTCCAGCACAATGTCGAAATTGTCCCGGTTCACGGTGAGCGAACAACCCAGGAAAATCCCCTTGCCCTCCATCTTGCCGATGATCTTTTTCAGATGGGCGTAGATCCCCTTGCCCCGTCGCTGGTCGGTATCGTCCGCATATCCTTCCAGGCTAATCACCGGCACCACATTCTTTTGACGTTGGAAGCGTTCGATCAGCTCGTCGTCGATTAATAACCCATTGGTGAACAGCGGGAAGATGATGTCAGGATAGTGGACTGTCACTCCCAGGAGATCCTTGCGCACCAAAGGTTCCCCGCCCGCCAAAAGGACGATCGAGATCCCCAACTCGTGCGCTTCGGACAGGACGCTCTCCAGTTTTTCCTTGCTCATCTCCTGCTGCTCGCCGCGGTGGAATGCCCGAGCCAACGCGTGAGCATAGCATCCGACGCAGTTCAGATTGCAGCGAGTGGTGATGCTGCAAATCAGCAACGGCGGGACCTGTACACCGTTCCGGTGCCAGCCCTTACGGACCCTGGCCGCTTTCCCCTGGGTTAGAACGGCTTTCCAGAAGAAGCTTCGCAGGGCCGGATCTGCCCGAGTAATCCGCCAGGCGCTGCGGAATAGCGAATGGATTTCGTGATCGAATTGGGAGACATCAGTGCG
>JBGOWQ010000144.1:0-4259 GCA_041478715.1 Thermodesulfobiota bacterium
ATTTCCGGCGTAAACAGATGCAACGATCCGTCGATGTGAGAGCGAAACAAGACCCCT
Organism: Thermodesulfobiota bacterium; assembly: GCA_041478715.1. Classification (GTDB taxonomy): domain Bacteria; phylum Caldisericota; class JANLFM01; order JANLFM01; family JANLFM01; genus JAPLHX01. The sequence continues at coordinate 58 of JBGOWQ010000144.1, forward strand.
TCTTCCGTGACTTTCTTCAAATGGCTGAGCGAATGGACCTGAAATCCGCCGGAATCGGTCAGGATCGTGCCGTTCCAATGCATGAAGCGATGCAATCCGCCCGCTTTTGCAATCAGTTCCGCTCCCGGTCTCAGGTAGAGATGATAGGTATTGCAAAGGATGATCGCAGCACCGATTTCCGCCACTTCCTCGGGAGTCATGGCTTTCACCGTGCCTTGGGTCCCCACCGGCATGAACGCAGGCGTGGGAGCGTCACCGTGTTCCGTGTGCAATACGCCCAAGCGGGCACTGCAGTGCGCATCGCGGTGCTTCACCCCAAAAAAATGTTCTGAATCGTCTTTGCTGGGTCCGGTTTTCATCAGCTTCCTAGAGAATCAGCATTGCATCGCCAAAAGAAAAGAATCGGTAGCGTTCTTCCACGGCGACTCTGTAAGCTTGTAGGATCAAATCATGAGAAGCAAACGCCGACACCAATAGGAGTAGCGTCGATTTGGGCAGATGGAAATTGGTGATGATGGCGTCACACACCTGCCAGGAAAAGCCGGGACGGATGAATAAATCGGTCATCCCGGCAGTGGGCTGTACTGCACCGGGACCCGTGGCCGCACTTTCCAATGCCCGCACCACGGTTGTGCCACAGGCAAATACTCTTCCCCCCCGACCCTTGGCCTCCCGAATCGCTTCCGCCGTACCCGGCGGGATCCAATAAGCCTCTTGATGCATGTGATGATCTTCGATCTCTTCCGCTCGGATCGGCCGGAATGTTCCCAAGCCCGCATGCAAAGTAATTTCAGCCAGGGAAATACCCTTGGCTCGGATTCTTTCGATCACTTCCGGCGTGAAGTGCAATCCAGCGGTAGGGGCAGCCACTGCGCCCCGTTCGTGGGCAAAGATGGTCTGGTAGTCCGACTCTTGCCGCAAGGGACTCTTGATGTAAGGCGGCAAAGGGATTTCGCCGGTTCGATCCAGCATTTCCCAATCGAAGAAACGAAACCGAACCAATCGTCCACCGAATGAAGTTCGTTCCAGGATCTCGATCTGGTTGTCTCCCAAGGTGAGCGTACTGGTAGGTGGGAGCTTGCGACCCGGGCGAACCAACGCTTCCCAAGTCAATAAATCACCGTCCAACGGCCGCAGCAGAAACACCTCGCCTTTGCCGCCACTAGCCAACTTTCCGAGAAGTCGGGCCGCGATCACTTTCGTATTATTGACGACTAAAAGGTCTCCCGCCTGCAGATACTCGTCAATGTGGTTGAACGTATCATGCCCCAAACTACAGGTTTTCCGATCAAGTACCAGCAAACGGGCGCTATCGCGTGGATCCGCCGGATGTTGGGCGATCAGTTCAGAGGGCAGATCGTAGTCGTAATCGGTGATCTTGGTCATCAGTACTTGGTGTCAAGCAAGACACCGGTGTAATAATACAAAAGGATTTGATCGTAGGGTTTCCCCTCTTCGGCCCGAGCTTTGGCTCCCCATTGTGGCATTCCCACGCCATGTCCCCATCCATGACCGCTAAAGGATATCGTGGCTCCGATGCTCTGCGTTGGAGTGAGGACGGAGGACAAGGGCATCATTCCGGCGGATGTCACCGCAACGGCTGAAGCGGGTAGGGGAGCCAAACCGATGCTGGAAAGCACCAGCATCTCTGATTCGGCCGATACCGGCGTTGTTCCCTGCGCGGAAAGCAACACCCACTGGCTGGCAGAAGGGATCAGGTTGTCGATGGTTGCCAGGCTGGAGCGAAGGTTCGCCACCAGCCGCAATTGTTCCCCCGTGAGGGTCGTGCTGCCCAATGAGCCTTCCACGGCTAACGTTTTGATCCGACCGGAAACTCCCTGCTCCACCACGCGCAATCCGACCAACTCGCCGAGGATGATCCCTTTTTTCTCTTCGGTTTTGGCCAGAAACTCGTTCGTGGCAACGGTCGCCGCCCAGGAGATGTACTTGGAACCATCCTCACCGGGGCTGGGCACCCCGCGCAGGTACGGCAAAGCCGGCCCGGACCAGACGTTTTCGTTGTTCTCCGTGAAACCGCCCGAACAGGAATGAAAGGGAGTGCTGGCAATGTTGCCGCCGAAGGTCAATACTTGCCCCCTGGTTAGATCCACGGCCAGATTGGTCTCAGGGTACTCACCGTCGTATCCTTTGTAGACTTGATCGGAAACCGTAGCGGTGACATCGAAGCCCTCCGCAACCCACTGGTTGCGCCCCATCTTGGCCATGGCGAAGGATCGAGCGGCCACCGACTGTGCTTTCAAGGCTTCCAGTGACCAATCGTGAGTCATTTCCGAGGGAACGACTCCGTAAAGATAGCTCTCCAGATCCAGCCGATTCACCACCCGCAGTTCCCAACTGCCGCTGTTGTCTTTCAGGAACAGTTCCAGGGAACCCCGGTAACGCTTCTGGGTTAGCGAAAGAGGGATCGTCGCTGTCAAACCAAGGGCAGAACCGGCAGCAGTTCCGCTCCAAGCCAGATCGTAAGCTCGATCGGTGATCAGATAGATGGAATAGCCGGAATGAATCTGAACGGTTGGAAACGCGGCTTGTGCCTGGCCGGCGGCGCCAGCCGCCGAATCCACATCGGCAAAAGGGCCAATGGCCAGAGCCATTCCACCGGCAAATTGTCCCAGGCTGGGTGGGCCAAGCGTCGCCCAGAGCAGCTCATGGGCAGATACCAGCGGTTCCAGCGAGGCCAGAGGTCCTACAGCCAGGATCACCCAAGTCATGCTCCCCGCGGCGGATAGCATCAATGTCTCGCCGGCCGCAAATGGAAGCGATGTTTGGACCTGGGGAAACATCAATTCGAAGCCAGCCTCGCAGGAGATGACAGATTCGGCGGGACCGGACGATAGCAGCACGCGGATTTCTGGAGCCGCACTGACCGCATTCAGTCCCGATGGCCACAATAACAAAAGGACGAAAGCCAGGATCAGACTATTGCGCAAACAGATTCAACCCCTCGTCCATCTTCAGGTGGCGCTTGGCCTTTTCGGTGAGCATCCGACCGCGCGGTGTGCGATCCAGCAAGCCGGATTGAATCAGGTATGGTTCGTAGACGTCCTCTACGGTGTCGCGGTCTTCCCCCAGGATGGCACACATGCTCTCGATGCCCAGGGGACCGCCGCCGTATTTCTCCGCCAAAGCCAGCAGCAACTTTCGATCCATCTCATCCAAACCGAGGGTATCGATTTTCATCAGTTGAAAGGTTTCTTCCACCACCGCCCGATTCAATAAGCCCTTGTTGCGGGCCAGGGCATAATCGATCGTTCGTTTAAGGAGTCGATTCGCGATCCGTGGGGTATAGCGGGAACGGGTGGCAATGGCTCGAGCACAGTCGGAATCAATCTCCACGCCGTAAATCTTGGCAGACCGTTCCAGGATCTGCACGATTTCCGTCGCACTGTAATGCCCCAAACGAAAGACCAGGCCAAACCGATCTCGCAGGGGGCTGGTCAGAAGACCGGCCCGAGTCGTTGCTCCGACCAAAGTGAATGTTTGCAGGGGAATTTCCCGCACCTGGGCCGACAATCCTTTGCCAATGGTGATGTGCAAATGAAAATCCTCCATCACCGGGTACAACAACTCTTCCGCTGTCGGACTCAGGCGGTGAATCTCATCGATGAAAAGCACGTCACCGGTTTCCAGGGTGGCAACGACCGTTGCCAGATCCCGCGGAGAGGTCAGGGCCGGTCCGCTGGTTCGCCACAGCTTCCGCTGCATCTCGTTGGCGACGATCGAGGCAATCGTGGTCTTGCCCATGCCGGGGGGGCCATAAATCAGGATATGATCGATCGGCTTCCCGCGAATCCGCGAGGCTTCGATCGCGATCTTCAAGGACTCCTTCACCTCAGACTGACCGATGTATTCCCGCAGGAGCTGCGGTCGAAGCCTTTGATCCTCCTCCTCCTTGATCAGTTGCTTGACGGTCTTGTTCACACTTTTAATGCCATCCGAATCACGTCTTCCGCTGTGAGTGCGGGATCGCTCAGGTTGATCTTGCCCAAACGCTCACGGGCTTCTTTCTCGGAAAAACCCAGTGCCAGCAGAGCTTGCAATGCCTCCGGCCATTGTTCGTTGGGAAGGATCAGGGTTTTGCCTTGCAGAGAGAAGACGATCTTACTAGCCGTTTTCTTTCCCACGCCCGGCACCCCCATCAAAGGAGCGGGGTTGTTTCGTTCAATCGCTTCGCGCAAGTCCTG
>JBGOWQ010000091.1:0-5632 GCA_041478715.1 Thermodesulfobiota bacterium
CCAAAACGAATGCCGAAGTCATGAATCCCCCGCTCGGTCATTTCCATCGCAAAGGCCAAGGTACCCCCCATAGACATCGTGTCGATCCCCAGGCCGTCGCACATCTCATTGAATTCGGTAATGGCCCGTAGTTCAAAGATGCCACAGTTTGAGCCGCACAAAGCAATTGTTTCGTACTCTGGTGCTTCCCGTACAGCACCATCCTCAAACTGCATCACTCCGCGGCAACCCAGACGACACCCCAAGCAAGCCCGGCGCCCGACACGGAGTTTCTTGACGACCTCTGTATCCACCTGGATGTAAGCAGCCGCAGTGCCCTGCTGGAAATTCCGCACAGGAAGTAGCCCGGCGTCTTGCGCCAAACCCACCAGGATCGGGGTGCCATCGGTGCGCACCCATTCGTTGTCAGGGGAATCGGCGCTTTCATGGTGGATTTCACGGATTCGCTGGTAGAACAGAGCCTCGTCCGCAAGCGGCGCCTTCTGGGTCCCCTCCAGGTAGATTGCTTTCAGCTTCTTAGATCCGAATACGGCGCCAGTCCCGCCTCGACCGGCTTGACGTGTGGATTCAGAAGTGACGCAGGCCATTGGTATCAGGTTCTCCCCGGCTTTTCCGATGGCCAGCACCACCCCTTTCGCACCGTGCCGAAGCTTGAGGGTTTTTTCTATCTCGCGCGCATCCTGACCCCAAAGATCTTGAGCTGGTAGGATCTGCACGTCGTCCTCATGGACATAGAGATAGACAGAAGCCGCAGCAGCTCCTTCGATAATGATGCCATCGTAACCGGCCCGCTTGAGAGCGTAGGAACAAGTCCCGCCGATGTAGGAATCGGAAAGGGTCCCGGTCAAGGGGGATTTGGCGACCAAGACCAGCTTGGCCGTGGTGGAGACCGTCGTGCCTTGAAGAGGACCGGTCATCAGGATCAGCTTGTTTTGGGCGGAGAAGGGGTCGGTTTTCGGCGGGACTTCGTCCAGCAGGTACCGTAACCCCAGGCCCTTGCCGCCGACGTATAGCTCAAGCCACTCTTTGTTCAGTTGCTCATGGTTGATCGTTCCGGTCGTTAAGTTCACTCGCAGTAGATTGTTGTGGTACCCAAACATTGGTTTGCCTCCAGTGATCAAAAGTAGATGCTCAGACGGGTGATGCCGTCATCCAGTCAGCCTTCCGTAGCTCTATCGAATCCCCACTCACTAGAACTGTCCGTGGAATTCCTGTTCGACCTCTTCCAGCACGCAGTCTAGAGTGTTGATGACTCGGTCGATTTCGTCATAGCGGACTACGGATGGTGGCTCGATACGGAACACGCGGGCATTATTCAGCGTACCACCCACCAATATCTTATTCCTAAAGAGCGCTTTGGACACGGCATATCCGATCACGTCGGAAGGATACTCTAGACCGATCAGTAACCCTTTACCACGCACATCACGCAGGATCGGTCGTCTGGCCTGGATGGCACGCAATCCTTTCAGGAAATACTCCCCTTTCTCCTTGCATTGACGAGGTACATCGTTCTCTACGATGAAACGAATGGCGGCGATGGCAGCGGCACAACAGGCCGGATTGCCCCCGAATGTCGGTGAGCCCAGAATCCAAGGATTCTCCTCCATTTTTTCCCACAATTGAGGCCTGGCCACGATGCCGGTAATGGGCATCACTCCGCCACCAAAAGCTTTTCCGAAGGACAGAATATCGGGAACCACATTCCAGTGGTCCACACCCCAAAAGGTTCCCGTTCGTCCCATGCCGGTTTGGATTTCATCTACGCAGAGGTAAACCTGATACTGGTCGCAGATCTCGCGCAGACGAGGGAAGTAGTCATCCGGTGGAATGATCACTCCACCTTCCCCCTGGATCGGCTCCACTATAACGCCGGCCACGGTTTCACCCACAGCGATCAGGTTCTTGATCGCCACCTCTACCGCTAAGGCATCCCCGAATTCAACATGCTGGAATCCCTGGATTAAAGGCAAGTATGGTGTGCGATAGCCGGCCTTACCGGTGGCGGAAACAGCGCCCATCGATTTGCCGTGGAAACCAAGCACGGTGGAAATGAAGAAGGTTTTGCCGGAGGCCAAACGGGCCAGTTTCAACATCATCTCGTTGGCCTCTGCCCCACCATTGGTAAAGAAGGAAAACTGAAGATCTCCCGGCGTAATCATGGCCACCAGTTTTGCCAGAAAACCGCGCAGGGGGTCCACCAACTCCTGGCTATGCAGCGCATAGCGGTCCAGTTGGCACTTGACGGCTTTGACGATCTCCGGATTGCGGTGACCGCAGGTGTAGATCCCGTAGCCACCCAGGCAATCCAGGAACTCCACACCGTGGGTATCGGCGAACACCGAATCATGATCGGACCATTCCACGAACGTCGCATCCGTGGAGACGGATTTGCGGTATTCCAGCCACCCCGGATTGACGAATTGGTTGAAATTGGGAACGGACTCCTGCACCACCTGGTCCTTTTCCTGCTCGGTGAGCTCCGGTTTGGTGATCCAGTCGTAGTAGCGATCCGCTTCCTTTAAGATTTCCTCGCGGGTTGCCCGCATCGTATCCCTCCTTGAGAGTTGATAAACCCTTTCTTTTACCGATTGAAATCGCGAAGATCCGCTCAGTGCTCCGGCCTAACACCCCCTCGGATTTGATGAATTGGGACCCTCTTGGTCATTACAGCCAATCGGACACTTCGTGATACCAGGCACGTTTGGTCCCGATTTCCGCCCGCTTTCGCCATTTTTGGGACTTCGGTTCCCGGTCTATCACTTCTAGGATTTGATCCGCCTTGGCCACGATGGTGGCTTTCTGCTCCTGGGTCAGTACCGGCACGTTGGCCAGGGCCTGCTTTACTTTATTCAAATTCCAGGTTGCGGTGGTATAGAATCCCCAATCATCAGCAAAAAGGTACGCCAAGTATTTGACATTGATCTCTCCATGGTCCGTCTCTCCCACTTGTGCCGCCAGCAGCAAGATCATGGCGTCTTTCAGATCTTTGTCATTGATTTCCACAATCTGCAGCTTCTGCAGGAGCAAATCGGCCAAGGAGACGCAGTAGGGGTGCATCTCCAGGCGGCCCAAATAGCTGATGGGGTGGTTGTAAGACAGTCGATCGAAGAAGACATCGACCATCGGCACGGGCCCGCCAAAATAGATATGCCGTTCGGTGCCCATTATCATCATCGCCCGTTTTTCGATCTCGTAGCCGGCGCGCTTGAAGAATGGCACCAATTTACCGCGCTGTTTGCCATAGGCCGCATAGTCGATGTCTGTGAAAACTCTGTCACCCAAACGCTCCATTCGGAGGTATAACTCCACATAATCGGGGAAGTACTTATGGAGGGCAATCGGTCCCATCACCCGCAACAGGATCCCTTCCTGTTGGGCAGTTTCCGTCAGCCGGTTTGCCTCTGCCAGAAAGATTTCGGGTTTCGGGTATTCATCCAGCGGGATGTCTTTGGGCAGGCGAAACTGCTTCGGTCCGTTCATGTTGCATTCTCCGTTTCTAACAGGCAAAGTTAGCCATTCGTGAACACATAGTCCGTCACTTTTCCCCGTTGCAGCACCACGACGACTCCCTTCAGCACTCCTTCCGAATACTCGCTGCCGGGATTCAAAATGGTCGTTCGCCCGATCTTCTGTACGCCGCGGGATTCATGGATGTGCCCGTGCAAGCCCAAGAGGGGCTGGTATTTCTGAATCATCTTGGTGACGGCTTTGCTGCCGACATGTATTTTCCGTTCCGCGGCCTGAACCAGATCGGCCGTCAATTCCGGCGCCAGATCCAACGCATAACCGTATGGAGGCGCGTGGAAGTTGAAGATCGCCGCAGGCAGGTTCTTCACTTGCCCGATCAGTTCTTCCAGCATCGGCTCCAATTCCTCGTCCGTTTTCTCCCGGGGCGTATGCCAGGGCGTGGGATTCGTCCAGGCGAAGGTGATCATCTCGTGGTCGCCCAGCATCACGTTCTTGTTGTTGCAATTGACGATCACCTTGGAGTCCGTGATCACTTGGTCTACCTCGAAGTAGTCGTCGTTCCCTGGCGCCATGTAGACCTTATACCCGGTGTCGGCCAGCCGTTGGTCCGCCAGGATGACCCACTCCTGCAGTCGCTGGATCATCAAATCGCGAAACAATCGTTCCAGCTCCGTGGGATCCGATTTGATCCGTTGAAACCCTTCCGGGGTGAGATGGACCCAATAGTATCCGACCATCTCAATCGTTTTTTTCAGCTGATCCAGTTCTTCCTGGGATCGGATTTCCAGATGACGACCAAGAAACGATGTTTCCCAGTGACCGGGTTCCTTTTCAATCAGTGGGATCAGCAGTTTTCCGGTCAGGTCGCCCAGGGCAACCCCTACATCTACGTTGTAGACGCGCAAGGCATTGAGAAACTTTCGCCAGCATAGGTTGCTGCCGTGAAGATCGGTGACGAAGAACAGGCGAATCGTGTCCTTACTCATACAACCTCCTTGCGGAGCAGGGGCAGCGCACGCGCTGCCCCTGCAGGAATGGTCTAGTCGGGCGGCAACTCTCCATAGGTCATACTGACATCGACGCCGGCTTTCTTGTTACGCCATTTCCAAAAGAGATACCACAGGATGCCGAAGACCCAGATCCCGGCGAACAGGATCAGCGAGGGCAGGGTCAATCCTTCAAACCCGGGCATTGCCACGTAGAAAACGAAAACGATGGCGAGGTAAATCAGGTAGAAGATTGCTCCCCATGTGATGGCGGGAATGCTCAGGAACTTCCAGGTGCGATAGGGAGACACCAACCAGATATTGCGGACTTTCTTCAAATAGGGGAAAAGGAGGGCGGCAATCGCCGTAACGCCGAAGACGGTCACCACCTCCAGGGCGGTCACCGTCAATCCGCTCATGGTGTCCTGGAAGATTGCGTAGAGCACAATTCCGACCTCTCCCAAGAGGAAACAGAGGAGATAGTTCTTCACGGGGGTCGCCCAGCGCGGGCTGACATCACTCATCCATTTGGGTCCCATCCGGTCCATGCCCCAGGCGAAAAGGATGCGGGGGAAGGCCAGGTACGACAAAGCCACGTACCAGACATTGAAGAGGATGAAGGAAAGAGCGATCAAGAATAGGAGGATCGGGTTCTGGGTAATCACACCGCCCAAGCCCATGAAACTGGGGCTCCAGGGAAGCGTGTACCCAGCGATGGTCGTTCCGGTTTGATCCGCCCAAGCCGTCGCGCTCAGAAACTGGAAGCCGACGGTGTTGTAAAGAAAGATCGCGATCAGCACCATGTAAACCACGGGAACGACCACAGAAAAAAGATTACCCAACAAGATACTTCGATCCGGTCGTTTCACTTCTCCCGCGATGTAGGTAATGCAGTAGCTGTACATAAACAGCCAGGAAGCGGCCACCATCACCCCCAGCGTATCGAACCAGTTCCAGCTGATTGGCAAGGGTTTCCCTTCCGTGGTATCCATCACCTTTGCCATCACATTGAGGTAGGAGGTGTGATCGAGTGGTTTCACCTTGACGCTGGTAATGGCCATGGCCGACCCATCATTCAATTGAGCGATCTTGGCGACGGCAGTCTCATCAATGGCCTGCCCCGCTGAGACAATCACCGTGTTGTCTGCGGGATTGACAATATCCGCCATCACTAC
>JBGOWQ010000096.1:0-5526 GCA_041478715.1 Thermodesulfobiota bacterium
AAGGGCGCACGTTCACGCGGGAGGAAATGGACGAAATGATCCAGTTGGCATGGCAGGGCATCCAAGTGATCTTTGGCGCGCAGAAGCAGGCTCTCAGCTGGCGTTGAAAATCGTCTGCGCCACGGCGAACCCGCACAAATTGGCGGAAATCCGCGCCATCCTGCAGGATACCCTGATCACGCTTCTTTCATTAGAAGATTTTCCGCCGTTTCCCTTGCCGGAAGAAACCGGCGACAGTTATGCGGAAAACGCCTTGATCAAGGCCCGCGCTGTCTACGCAAGGACGGGCCTACCCGCCTTGGCCGACGACACGGGGTTGGAAGTGGAAGCGTTGGCCGGACGACCTGGAATTCATTCCCAGCGGTATGCTACGGATGATGGCACCCGTCGCAGCCGGCTTTTGCAGGAGTTGGACGGCGTGCCGCCGGACGGGCGGAAGGCTCGTTTCATTTGCGCAGTGGCTTACGTCGATGCGGCGGGCGAGCAGGTATTCCAGGAGCAAGTGGTGGGCCAGATTGCGGAGCATTGCGCCGGGCAAGAGGGATTTGGTTACGATCCGCTATTCTTCTTGCCCCACGAAGGGAAGACGTATGCCGAGATGAGCGCCCCGGAAAAGAATGCTGTCTCGCACCGGGGCAAGGCGCTGACTTCTTTTTACCAGTGGCTGCTTTCCCGCCAGCCGTCGATTTCGGATCGGGCGGCTTGAGGCCTTCCCGGTTTGTGCTATAGTTTCCTTCGCCGGGGCGTGGCTCAGCTTGGCTAGAGCGCTTGGTTTGGGACCAAGAGGCCGGAGGTTCAAATCCTCTCGCCCCGACCACTATCCTTTCCTGCAACCAGCGCGGGCCCATAGCTCAACGGATAGAGCATCGGCCTTCTAAGCCGACGGCTGCGTGTTCGAGTCACGCTGGGCCCGCCACTTGTTTCCGCCAGGCCTCATCAGGAGCCGTCTTCTTAGAATGCCAATGCTCTATCCCTTGAAACGCATCCCTTGGTCATCTCCATCGTGGAATACCCGAGCAGTCGCTGAAGGACCAAGGGATTCATTCCAGTCTGGATCAACAGCGTGGCGGAGATATGCCGTAGTAGATAGGGATGGAAGTGTGGTATTCCCACCCGCTTCCGCTTCTACACAGTATTTTACCCGCCACTGATCACAGCCTCAGGCTTCGAGCGATTCCACGAAGCGCCTCGCATCGTTCAAGCTACAAGAGGTCTCATCCATGAACGCCCTGATGGCTCCCTTTTTGTCTCCCTTTCTCGCAAGCTCGATAACTTTGGGGGAGGCATCCCGAGTAGGAACTTCCTCCGCGCCGATATTCAGTCTTCTGAGCAGGGAGCTCATCTGTGATTCGATCTTCCCTATCCGCACCTTCAACTCTGCGATCTCGCGCTCTGTGTCAGACATTGAGGGACATCCTTTCTCTCCATGCAGCGGGGGGATGCCCCCCAAAAAGAAGGTTGTCTTATTATGAAATGGTCCCCAGTTTGAAGCAATAGATATCAGATTGTTGGAGGATCTGAAATCCTTGCAAAGGCTTATGGGTCTGCAGGGAATTCAAAACAAGAACGGGCGCTCCCAGAATACAGGCTTATATTTAAGAGTGCCTGCTGCTGCTATATGGGAACAAGGAGGGCACAACACTATCTGATTTGGTGCTTTTCCCTCTAAGATTATCGTCAAATCTTCTAGGAGGCGGGGTAAGTGATCTTCACCTCATCCGGGGGCAACCAGTCTACCTTGCAGCCCAAGGTCTCCGCAATGAAGCGCAACGGCATCATCGTCCGCCCTGGATCTTGGATGAAGGGAGCCACGTTGGGATTGCCAGGGTCGATGTATACATAATCTCCGTTCACGGTGGCAGAATTGTTGCCAATCCACAACTCGATCGTCTTCTCACCGAACGTGATCGTCACCTTCTGATCCGGAGCGGACCACTCGATCTCCGCCCCCAGCGCTTCCACCACGTAGCGGATCGGTAGGAAGGTGCGGCTCTCCACGATCACCGGAGCCGTATCCATCAGCCTCGCGGCTCCCCCCACCAAGTAGGTAGGGCTGTTGATGTGAAACGTCAAGGTCGTAGACGTAGAGAAGGGAACAGCGGTGAATGTTGTCATGGTGATCACCGCTTTCACCCAGACCCACGCGTCATCCATAGCTGTCGCACCGGAGTGAACGGAAAAGTGAAAGTTGCCCACCTCTCCCCAGTAGGGAGAAAGGTCAACGGTGGCCTTGCCCAGAGCGCCATCGTAGGTTTTGCTCTGCTCCAGCAATGTAAAGGAAGGAGCCGGGCCGCCTCCTACCGAATACTCCACCCTGACCTCCACTCCATCTGTCGCATTGGCTCCCTGCCTGAAGCCATAGATCAACTCGAGCTGGGCTCCGACGGGAACATCGATGTCATTGTATTCCCCCACGATCACACTGTCGGGAGTAGAGGGGGTATGAGAGGGGGGGTAGGTCTCCACAGCATTGCTGTAGTCCTGACCATCTTCCAGGGTACCGCTGAAGTTGGTGGCGAATCCACCGGTGAAGCTCATTGTGCCATAGGTCAACTGATAACTGCCAGTGATGGGTATCCACCCGCTCCAGTTGGCACGACTAGCATTCACCAGAAAATCATAAACCACCACCGGCACAGCCACGCTCGGGGGAGGACCAAGACCTACACCCACTAGGCAGAGCAGCAATACCAAGAGACCTGCAATGACCTTCCTCATGATCTTCTCCTCCTTTGCCCGATTATACAGCTTGAACCATATCGATCTTGGTGGATTCCCTTTTCTTATCGTAGTTAATTTACCGGGCTATTCCTTCTCTGTGCCCGCGCCAGATCCCCTTGATTCAGATGGACGTAACGCTGCGTGATGGTGTAGGCGGTATGTCCCAAGAGGCGACGCACTGTCTCCAGGTCCGCTCCTCCCACCACCAGGTCGGGCCGACCACCAGTTCTCGTTAAGCCCTATCTGGAGCCGTCTTCTTAGCAGGCTGCGACAGATCGCAGACCTCCGCCATGATCTAAGTCCCATTACGGATTTGGCCATTGGGCGAGCTTTCATGACCGGTGCTGATCTGGCTCGGGTGCAGCGGAGGAGTGGGCCGGCATTCCAACCGACGAATGACGTCCCCCAGCATCAGTTTCTGATCAGCCACCAGCAGCAAACCCGACCGGGCAATGTTGGTCAGAGTATCGCGTTCCAGGTGCGTTCCCATCCAATGCTGCAAGCGGGCCAGACGGGGAATCCGGCTGAGGACATGCTCCAGCAGCAGGATCCGCCCATCAGGTTTTACAACGCGAGCCATTTCCTGCAAGACCGGGATTGGAGAAGGAACCGAGCAGAGCACAAAGGTGGCGACTACCCCATCAAAGGTTTGATCGGGAAACTGCAAATGCTCGGCATCCATCAGACGCAAGTCGACCGGAAGATGGAGGCGCGCTGCGAACCGGCGGGCCCGTTGCAGCAGCCCCTCACTGAGATCTATTCCCGTCAGTTGGACTTTTTGCCGGTCGTAGCAGGGGAGATTCTTGCCGGTGCCCACCCCCACCTCCAGGATTCGGCCGGATAGTTCATGCAAGAGGGCCCAACGGAAATGGCGAAAAAACAGCCGTTCCAGCGGCCATAAAACGATGTTGGAGAGGAGATAGGCCCGGTCATATTGTCGCTTCGCTTGCTGATCCTCCCGCCGCTCTCGATCCATCAAGTTGTCGCCTCCAACGCATAATTATGTCACAGAATAGGAAAACTGCTGACCGGATACTCGATCAAAAGAGCGCCGGTTTGGTACAATCTTCCCAGCAAAACATGCGTTGGCGAGATCGACGGCAAAGCACAAATGTGGAAGACCGCCGGGGAACGGGCGGCCGAAACATGGCCATCGGCGGCAGTCTTGGCCTGGGAACGATCGTTGTGGTCCTGTTGGTGTTGCTGCTGGGAGGCAACCCTGCGGATGTGCTGCAACAGCTCCCGCTTCCCAGGGCGGAGACTTCACAGACTTCAGTGGAACTCACGGCCGCAGACCAGGAATTGGGCCAGTTCGTTTCTGTTGTGCTGGCCGACACCGAGGATGTCTGGACGCAACTGTTCCACGAGGATGGAAGGACCTATAGCCCACCCACGATGGTATTGTTTACCGACTGGACGGAATCGGCCTGCGGGTCCGCCAGCGCGGCCATCGGGCCCTTCTACTGCCCGACCGACAAGAAAGTGTATATTGACTTGCGCTTCTTGCAGGATTTACAAGCACAACTCAGCGCCCCGGGTGACTTTGCGATGGCCTATGTGATCGCACACGAAGTAGGTCACCATGTCCAGCAATTACTCGGAACCATGGATCGAGTGGACGCGCAACTTCAGAACATGAGCAAGAGCGAGTCCAACCAACTTTCCATCAGGCTGGAGCTGCAGGCCGATTTCTACGCGGGGGTGTGGGCCCACACCCTGCAGGAATTGAACGTGTTGGAAGCAGGCGACATCGAAGAAGCGCTGAATGCCGCCAGTGCAGTCGGCGACGATCGCATTCAGAAACAGACCCAAGGCTATATCGTGCCCGACTCTTTCACCCACGGCACTTCGGAACAACGCGTTCGCTGGTTTACGAAGGGATGGGAGACGGGCGATATGAACCAGGGCGACACCTTCAGCCCGGATCGTTTGTAATCGGCGGGAGAAACCTTCTCCTGTCGAATCAGTCCGCCAGCTTTCTCCCCAAATATTCCTCCAATGAGTCGCGAAAAATCCGGCGATGGCCGCCGGGGGTTAAGGTGAAGCGCAACTGACCGCTGCGGCACATCCGGCCGACGGTATCCTCGCACACACTCAAGATCTGGGCGACTTCTCCCGTGCGCAGCAGCAGTTTCGGATTCGTTTCCGTCTTCCCGTTCCTCATGCTGCCAGCATAACAATAATATCCCTAATAGTCAATGGTTCTAAGCATAATGGTGCCATTTATGCATACTTTTGGCATAGAATCGGAGAGAGCAAACGGGATTCTTCACCCGGTCACTGCCCTCGAGAAATGGCTGAAAATCCCGAAAATGCCGCAGTTTCGAGCGGCGATTTGGGACATTTTCGGCGATTTCCGCCGATTTCACCCGATTTCGGCGATTGGAACACCCCCCTAACAGGCTCGTAGAGAGCATTTCGGTTCCTATCCTTGGTCATGTTACGTCACGGAGGATCCCGGCCGGGAAAACGCCCGTTTGACCCCTCAAAATAGAGAGTCTTACTATGGCTTTTTCTTATTCGGGGGGCATCGAGGGCGACTTGGCGGGCATCGAACCTAACGGTATCTAGCTTCTCAAAATGCCTGGCGACTCTAGGATACACTCCGGGCCCGGCAACCCGCAAAACGGATATACTCGACGGGAGGAATCTGCGCGAATGGAACGGGGCAAATGACACGGGCGACCGCCAGGAACGATGCGTTCATCGTTTTGATGATCCTGCTCGTTTTCCTAAATGTCGCGGATTTGGTGTTCACCCTGCCGGTGATCTCTTCGGAATTGAACCCGATCCTACCGAAGACGC
>JBGOWQ010000025.1:0-9816 GCA_041478715.1 Thermodesulfobiota bacterium
GCGATCACCAAGTGCCTGGCCGCCGCCGGCTCCAAGACCAAGGCCCTGGAGTTCGGCGACATCGACAACGCCCCCGAGGAACGGGCCCGTGGCATCACGATCAACATCTACCATGCCGAGTACGAGACCAAGAACCGCCACTACGCCCACATCGACTGTCCCGGCCACGCCGACTACATCAAGAACATGATCACCGGCGCCGCCCAGATGGACGGGGCGATCCTGGTGGTCTCCGCCGCCGACGGCCCGATGCCCCAGACCCGGGAGCACGTCCTCTTAGCCCACCAGGTTAACGTGCCGGCGATGGTGGTCTTCCTCAACAAGGTGGACATGGTGGACGACCCCGACCTGTTGGAACTGGTGGAGCTGGAAGTGCGCGAGCTGCTCTCCAAGTACCACTTCCCCGGCGACACGATCCCCGTGGTACGCGGCTCCGCCTTGAAGGCGATGGAGTGCGGCTGCGGCACCCCCGAGTGCGCCAGCTGCGGTCCCATCCTCCAGTTGATGGAGGCGGTGGACAGCTACATCCCCCTGCCGGAACGCCCGATCGATAAGCCCTTCCTGATGCCGATCGAGGACATCTTCACCATCTCCGGTCGCGGCACCGTGGTCACCGGCCGGATCGAGCGCGGCATCATCAAGGTGGGCGAGGACGCCGAGCTGATCGGCCTCTCCCACGAGCGCAAGAAGACCGTGGTCACCGGCGTGGAGATGTTCCGCAAGCTGCTGGACGAGGGCCGGGCCGGCGATAACGTCGGTCTCCTGCTGCGCGGCGTGGACAAGAAAGAGGTGGACCGGGGCATGGTCGTGGCCAAGCCCAACACCGTCAACCCCCACAAGAAGTTCAAGGGAGAGGTCTACATCCTCTCCAAGGAAGAGGGGGGTCGCCACAAGTCCTTCTTCACCGGCTACCGTCCCCAGTTCTACTTCCAGACCACCGACGTCACCGGTTCCATCAAGCTGCCGGAAGGAGTGGAGATGGCGATGCCGGGGGACAACGTCAACATGGACGTCGAACTGATTTACCCCATGGCCATGGAAGACGGTCAGCGCTTTGTCATCCGTGAGGGTGGTCGCACCATTGGCGCCGGCGTCGTGACCAAGATCAACGAGTAAAAAATCAGCAAGCTTTACCGCCAAGAGCGGATTTGCTAGAGTTGCGAGATTGACATGAGAGTGATTATTACGTTGGAATGCACCGACTGTAAGCGTCGGAACTACACATCGACCAAAAACAAGCAGAACGATTCTGGTCGGCTGGAACTGAAGAAGTATTGCCCGTTTTGCCGCAAGCGAACGGTGCATAAAGAGACACGCTAGGAAAGGAACCGGTAGGCCCGTAGCTCTAATTGGTAGAGCGCCGGTCTCCAAAACCGGATGTTGGGGGTTCGAATCCCTCCGGGCCTGCCAAATTCGCGATGAACGTCCAGAAAAAAGAACGGAATATCTTCAAAAGGATCCGGCGGTACTTACTCGATGTACGCAACGAGATGCGTCGGGTCTCCTGGCCGACACGGAAGGCGATCGTGAATTCCACCGTCACGGTACTGGTCTTCGTCATCATCTATGCGGTCTTCATCGGTGCGGTGGATTATCTTTTCGCCTTCCTGACGCAACTACTCGTGGGCGGTTAGTTCCCCGAATTCGATGAGCACTTCGATGGAAACCCTGGAAAAACGCTGGCATGTCGTGCATTGCTACTCCGGCTATGAGAATAAGGTCAAGCTGAATCTGGAACGCCGGATTGCCAGCATGGGGATGATCGATAAAATCTTCCGTATCGTGGTGCCGGTAGACCACCGCCTTCGGCTGAAGGAAGGCAAGCGGGAAGTGGTGGCAGAACGGGTATTCCCTGGATATGTGCTGGTGGAGATGATCCTGGACGATGAATCCTGGCATGTTGTGCGAGGAACGCCAGGCGTGATCGGATTCGTGGGTTCCGGCGGGAAACCGATGCCTCTCTCCGAGAAGGAAGCCGAGGCTGTTCTGCAACGGATTGGGATCGAGGACGCCAAAGCCCAGATCAAGGTGGAAGTAGGACAGAATGTGAAAGTGATCGAAGGCCCCTTCGAGGGGTTCATCGGTCGCGTCGAGCAAGTGAATCCGGAACGGGAAAAAATCAAGGTCCGACTCTCCATGTTCGGACGCGAGATCCCGGTGGAATTGGATTTTCTCCAGGTGGAGAAAATATAGGAGGTTCAAACTTTGGCCAAGAAAGTCGTAGCAATTGTCAAGCTGCAAATCCCGGGAGGAAAAGCCACACCAGCGCCACCGGTGGGACCTGCCCTGGGTCAGCGTGGCATCAACATCATGCAGTTTTGCAAGGAATTCAATGAGCGAACCGCCAATTCCGGTGGGATGGTGATTCCCGTGGAGATTGCGGTTTATCAAGATCGCTCTTTCACCTTCGTCACCAAGACTCCGCCCGTATCCGCGCTATTGAAAAAGTACACGGGGTTGGAAAAGGCCTCGGGTGAGCCAAACAAGAAGAAAGTGGGCAAGATCAGCCAGTCCCAGATTCGGGAGATTGCCCAAATGAAACTACCCGATCTAAACGCCAACGACTTGGATTCCGCCATCCGGATGGTGGAAGGAACCGCCAAGAGCATGGGAATCGAGGTGGTTTGAGATGCCACACGGGAAACGATTCCTGGAAGCCCAAAAGCTGATTGACCAAAACAAGGTCTATCCGGCAGAAGAGGCCGTATCTCTTTTAAAGAAAATGCCTCCAGCCAAGTTTGACCAAACTCTGGAGCTCTCCGTCGAGCTAGGCATCGACCCCAAGAAATCCGACCAGTCCGTGCGTTCGGTTTGCGTGTTACCAGCCGGTACCGGCAAGACCGTGAAAGTGCTGGTTTTTGCCAAGGGCGATAAGGAAGAGGAAGCCAAACGAGCCGGAGCGGATTATGTTGGCGGAGAGGATTATGCCAAACAAATCCAGGAAGGATGGATGGATTTTGACGTGGCCATCGCTGCACCGGACATGATGAGTGTAGTAGGGAAACTCGGAAAAATCCTGCGTGGCAAAATGCCGAATCCGAAAGCCGGAACAGTCACCATGAACATCGAGCAAGCCGTGAAGGAAGTGAAAGGCGGCAAGATCGAGTTCCGGGCTGACAAATTAGGAGTAGTACATGTACCGATCGGGAAATTCTCCTTTTCTGAGGAAAATATCCTGGCCAATTTCTACGCTTTCCTCGACACACTGTTGAAAGCAAAACCGCCGGCCGCGAAAGGGCAGTTCGTGCACGGAATCAGCCTTGCTGCCACCATGAGCCCCGGCATAAAGATTGACTGGCAAAAAGCGATGGCGAGTGTTACCAAGAAAAGCAATGCCTAGGGGGTGAAAGAAAAAAAACCGGATCCGAATCAACGAAAAGTACCGCAGCCACAGACAGTAGGTTGCCGCAAAGGGCTTAAATCCTACCGAGGCACGTTCGAAGTTTTGTCGGACTTCCTTTGGTAGGAGGTCCGTATTCGTTTCAGAAAGGGTGAAGAAATGCCCAAACCGCAAAAAGTACAAGCTGTAGCAGAACTGAGCCAGAGGTTTCGCTCCTCCTCCGCCATCTATTTCGTGGAGTACAAAGGCTTGACCGTAGCCGAGATCAGCGTACTCCGGCGCAAGCTGAAAGAGAAGAAGGCAGAATTGAAGGTAGCGAAGAACACTCTGATGCGCATTGCGCTGGAACAGGCCGAGCTGGGGAGGATAGATATCCTGACCGGACCCACCGGAATCATCACCACGCAGGACGATCCGATCCTGCCACTGAAGGTCATGGCTGAATTTGCCAAGGAAAAGACAGCATTGGTGGCCAAGGGGGGCTTGCTGGATGGCAAGTTTTTTGACGGAACGCAAGTAATCGCGCTGTCAAGGGTGCCACCAAAAAAGGAACTGCTGGCTCAAGTGCTTGGCAGCTTGCAGGCGCCACTGGTGGGGTTGATCTGGGCTTTGCAAGGCGTGGGAGCAAATCTGGTTTACACGCTACAAGCGATCAGTAACAAACAATCCGCATGAAGGAGGATTCAGCAATGGCAGTATTGTCCAATGAAGAAATCATCGAGGCGATCAAGCAAAAAACAATCCTGGAGATTGCCGATCTGGCAAAACAGCTGCAGGAAGAGTTTGGCGTCAGCGCCGTAGCTCCCGTGGCTGCCACCCAGACTGGTGGCGGAACCGCTGCTCCGGTTGAGGAAGAACAGACTGAGTTTGACGTGATCCTGGAGGATGTAGGGGCGCAGAAGATCCAAGTGTTAAAAGTTGTGCGGGAAATGTCCGGACTGGGCTTGAAAGAAGCCAAGGATTTGGTGGATTCCGTGCCCAAGCCGGTCAAGGAGAAAGTCTCCAAGGAAGAAGCAGCCAAGGTCAAAGAAGCTCTGGAGGCTGTTGGAGCCAAGATCACCATTAAGTAAAGCACGCTAGATCGTCCGAATTTGTCACAAGAGAGCTCCTCAGTGGGGGAGCTCTCTTGGTTTGGGGCCGAATCCAAAAAATAATTTATGAAAAATGGTGATAAGTGGTAACAAGTGGTAGAATGTGGTTCGACAAATCCAATCGCCTAGGGAGAGCGAATGTTCAGCGGAGAGTCAGAACACGCAGTAGATGAAAAAGGGCGGATCGTGATCCCGCCAAAATTCCGAGATATTCTGGGTCGTTCATTCATTCTAACCCAAGGCTTCGACGGATGCCTGATCGCATATCCCCCCGATCGCTTTCAGCAAGTAGCAGAAGAACTGCAGAAACTCTCCTATTCGCAAGCTCGTCACAGAAATATTCAGCGCCTGATGCTGTACAGCGCGGAGCCATGTGAAATTGATAAGCAAGGTCGCGTTTTGATTCCACAGGGATTGCGCGCTTCTGCGGCCATCCAACGCGAAGTAGTGATCGTCGGCTTAATCGACAAGCTGGAAATCTGGGCCAAGCCAAAATGGCAGGAATACCTGAGCCAAGCGCGGCCGAATTTTGAGGACTTAGCGGAAGGATTGGACGGGATTCGATTGTGAGTGAGTGTCGTCCGTTTCATCAACCGGTGTTGGTTGCGGAGTGCGTAGCATTCCTGCAGCCACGAGTCGGTGGAGTGTATTTGGACTGCACCCTGGGCGGCGGTGGACATGCTCAGGCAATCCTGAAAGCCGCCCAGGGGCATGCCACGCTTGTCGGTTTGGATATGGATCCGGAGGCCATTCGATCCGCAGGGGAAACGCTGATCGCCAACGGCGGGCTGGTCAAACTAGTGGAAGACAACTTTGCCCGGGTGCGAGAAGTTCTGATCCGTATTGCAGTAGATCGAGTGGATGGATTGCTGGCTGACCTGGGTGTTTCTTCCCACCAGTTGGACGACAAAGGTCGCGGATTCAGCTTTCAAACCGGAAGCCCGTTGGACATGCGGATGAACCCCGCTTCTACTCTCACGGCCAGCCAGATTCTGAATGAATGGCCGCGGGACGATCTGGAAGCTCTGCTACAGCGGGGTGAGGTACCAGGTGCTGCTCGGATCGCGAAATCTATCGTCAACTTTCGGCAAAGGAGAAAATTCGTCAATTCGGAGGACTTGCTCCGCGTATTCCACGAGTTGCATTTGCCCCGACGACGAAGCTTTCATCCGGGTACGCTGGTCTTTCAGGCCCTGCGTTTGGCCGTAAACCGGGAATTGGAGAATCTCTCTCTGCTCTTGAGCCAGTTGCCTCTCCTGCTGCAACCCAACGGGCGAGCTGTATTCATCAGCTACCATTCCTTGGAAGACCGCCTGATCAAGCAATCATTCAAAGAGCTGGGCCGCACGGGAGTTTGCAGGATCTTGACGGGAAAAGTCGTTCGGCCTACCCGTGAAGAAATCCTGCAGAACCCTCGTTCCCGCAGCGCCAAGTTGCGGGCCATCGAGAGGACCGTGTCATGAGCGTGTCCGTTCCAATCGTCAATACCCGTCGGATAGAGGCACATCCCCGCGCCCCGCTGGATCTCCTTCTGGTTTTGCTTGTTGTACTAGTGGGGGCAACATTCATGGGCCAGGTTCTGCTCGGCTCCAAGACCGTAGAAATCCAACACCAGACGGAAACGGCGCAGCGGGAGCTGCTGGCTTTGGATGGTCAAATCGCGGGTTTGCAGAACCAACTGGCCACCAAGCTCAGCCCCCAGCAAGTGGAAAGCTTTGCCCGAGCCGAGTTGGGCATGGATTTTGCCCTGGTCGCCGCCAGCACGAACATCGTGTACCTCACCATGCAGGAACTGGGGCTGGCTCTAGTTCCAGCAATGGCTCATGGTTACGCCCCCCCCTAAAGCTTCCACCCCCTCCGGCGGGCGAATCCACCTGATCGTGGCCTGCACGCTGGTCTTCATCCTTCTGCTGGGGGGGAGATCCGCTTATCTGCAGGTGGTTCAAGGTCCCAGTTTGCGGGAAAATGCTCTTCGGCAGCAGGTCAGTGGAAAAGCGATCCTGTTACCGCGGCGGGGCACGATCTTCGATCGCAATGGCACCATCCTGGCCCAAACAACGGATTCCTATCGCGTCGATATCCGCCCGGGTGACATCCCCGCAGAAAAGAGAGCCGAGGTGGCAGGTGCTTTGGCCGCCTGCTTGAGCATCCCGCCTGAGGATTTGTTGCAAAAACTAGAGACACTCGCGATTCCGTTCCCCTTGGACCGTCAAATCAGTGTGAATATTGGTGAAGAGATCCAGGCGCTGGCTCTTCCAGGAGTGGATGTGTATCCTTCCGCCAAGCGGGTATACCCGCTGGAAAGCCAGGCCAGCCATGTCCTTGGATTTGTACACCCCGAGTTATCCTCCTTGAACGTCGAGGAATACATTGGTGGTGAGGGCCTGGAATTTGCCTACGAAGATCTCCTGCATGGCAAGGCGGGTCAAGCGACCTATTTGGTGGGACCAACAGGGGAACGCCTCCCCCTGGATCCGGTGGAATTTATACCGCCGCAAGATGGCAATAGCCTGGTTTTGACGCTGGACAGCACGATTCAAAGCGTTACCGAGGCGGAATTGAAGATCGGTGTGGAAGGGAATTCGGCCACCACCGGGTGCGCCATCGTGCTGGATAGCGGCACGGGTGAAGTGCTGGCCCTGGCTTCCTACCCCGCATACAACCCGCTCGATGCCAGCACGCGCACACCCAGCCGCCTCTTCAATGTGGCCACCCAGTTCCTTTACGAACCCGGTTCCGTGTTCAAGTTCGTCACGGGGGCGGCTGCCCTGGAAGAAAAGGTCACTACACTCGAAACCGAATGGACCGATGACGGCACGATCTACGTGGATGACTGGCCGGTAGTGTGTCCGCCGGAGTTCAATTCGCCGCACGGTGTGCAGAAGCTGGCCGAGCTGTTCCAGAACTCCTGCAATGTCGGCTTCGCCAAGATTGGCCTCAAACTAGGAGCAGCAAGGTTCTGGCAATACGCCAACGCCTTCGGTTTTGGACGCCTAAGTGCATTGGAATTGCCCCAAGCCGCGGGGCGACTGGACCCGGCAGAACTGTGGCCCGACATTGGTCTGGCGACGGCCTCTTTCGGCTACAGCATGATGCTGGTCACACCCTTGCAGATTGCCGCGGCCTTTCAGATTGTGGCCAACGACGGTCGGTACGTGCCACTGCACCTGATCAAAGAAATCCGCGACTCTGCTGGAAAAACGCTGCAAACGCTGTCTCCCCAGGCCACCCGCCAGGTGATCTCGCAACAGACGGCCATCCAATTGCGTCAGGCACTGCGCGGCGTGGTGGAGGGCAAGTTAAGCGAAACATTACGCCGCTATGGGGTTGCCGGAAAAACGGGTACCGCCAAATCGGAAACGGAGTACAACAACACCACATTCGTGGGCGCTTTCCCGGCAGACAATCCTCGGGTCGTGATCCTGGTCAATATCAACCAGCCGCAAGTGGATCTTGGATATGCCGTTCGCGTCTGCTACCCGGTATTTGAGAAGATCGTCTCCAAACTGGTCGACATCCTCCGGCTGGAGCCACCCCAATGAATGCCGCCGTGCTGGCCCAACAGTTTCCCTGGACAACCGTCCGAGGGGATTTGGATCGTGAGATCACCGGTTGCGCGTCGGACTCCCGCCACGTGGATCCCGGTGATCTATTCCTCTGCTTTGTGGGAGAACGATCGGATGGTCATGCTTTCGTGGCAGAAGCTCTGGCACGAGGGGCTGCGGGGATTGTGGCGCAACGGCAGGTCGAATTGCCGGATGGAGTTCCCGTCTTTCTCTGCCCGGATGTGCGCAGGATTGCAGGACAATTGGCTTCATGGATCTATGGCAATCCCTCCTCCCATTTGAAGCTGATCGGAGTCACCGGCACCAGTGGGAAGACCACCACCACCTATTTCTTGCGCGAAGCATTGTTGGCCTGTGGGAAACAAGTGCAATTGCTGGGATCGTTGAACCCCACACCGGAATTCCCAACGTTCACCACGCCGGAAGCGCCGGCCCTGCAAAAACGCCTCGGTCAATTCGTCCGGCAAGGGACGGAATACGTAGTATTGGAAGTATCCTCTCATGCGATTCATTTTGGCCGAGCGAATGGATCGACGTTTATGGCAGCGGTCTTTACGAATCTTTACCGCGATCATCTGGAATTGCATGGAACCGAGGAGGAGTATGCTCGCACCAAGCTTTCCTTCTTGCTTTCCCTGCAGGGCAAAGGCCCGGTAGCGCTGAATAGGGACTTCCCTCGCAGCGCGGAATTTGTGGAAGCCTGTCGGGGTTTTGCCCACACTTATTCCCTCCTGGGGCCGGCGGACGTACGGGGGTACGTGCAAACCGCCGGCCCCGAAATCAGTGAACTCTCCATCCGGGCGGGTGGTGCCTCCTGGCCCGCCCGGATCCATTTGCCTGGGCTAGTGAATTGCGCAAATGCTGTGGCCGCATTCACCATCCTCTATGTTCTCGGTTTGGATCCATTGGCCCTGGTAAATGGACTCAGCCATCTGGAAACGATTGACGGGCGCTATTGGCAACGGCAGGCGCCCTGGGGCGCGCGAATCATGGTGGATTATGCGCATACCCCCGTAGCCCTGGAACGGGTCTTGGATTTTACCCGCAGCCAGGCCCAACGAGTGATTCTGGTATTTGGCGCCGTCGGAGCGGGAGATCGCGGTAAGCGTCCTCAGATGGGCGGTCTTGCTGCGGAAAAAGCGGACCGGGTGTTCCTCACGACAGACGACCCCCGGGGAGAAGATCCACAGATCATTTCCGCCGAGGTAGAGGCTGGCTTGATCGAAAAGGGCAGAGAGCGAGGGATCGAATACGAAGTGATCGCAGACCGGCGGGAAGCGATCAAGGCTGCATTGGCTCAGTCGCGTCGGGGGGACTGGGTCGTCATCGCCGGGCGCGGGCACGAAAGAGAACAGCACTTCGGTGAAGACAAGCGGGTTATGCTCAATGACGCTGAGGAGGTAGAGGCTTATCTGCAGCGATGGAAATGACCCTTGCCCAGATTGCCCAAATGACAAGCGGCATTTTGCATGGTCCGGGAGATGGTGTACCGCTTAACCTGAAATTGGATTCCCGCCAAATCCTTCCCGGCGACCTGTTTGTTTGCCTGGTAGGGGAAAGGGTTGACGGGCATTTATTTTTAGAGGAAGCGTTTCGGCGGGGAGCGATTGCCGCCATGGTGGAACGCGAACTTCCGCTTCCGGCCAATTTGACTCAGATCCGGGTTTCATCCGCTCGGCAGGCGCTGTTCGATTTGGCGAGCGGATTAAGGAACCGCTTTTTGGGGCAGGTGATCGCGATTACCGGCACTGCCGGCAAGACGACGACAAAAGACTTGACTGTATCCTTGCTGGCCGGCAGTGGAGCCATTCATGCCAGC
>JBGOWQ010000237.1:0-2915 GCA_041478715.1 Thermodesulfobiota bacterium
AATCCATGATCCGGTCCTCACCCAATTGCACAGTCTCCCCAATATTGGTCTTCAGAAAACCCGGTTCGATCACGGAAACATGAATACCGAAAGGCTTCACTTCTCGCCTGAGAATCTCGCTATAACCTTCCATTGCACACTTGGTCGCGGTGTAGTGACCTAGAAACGGGAGCCGCATTGAAGCGTTGCCTGCACTAATGTTGATGATCTGACCGCCTGATTGGGTCCTCATCAGCGGCAGAACGGCTTTAGTGATGCGCAGCATCCCGAAATAGTTCGTCTCAAACTGGCTCTTGACCTGATCGAGCGTGGCTTCCTCGAGAGCGCCATCCAAACCGTAACCGGCGTTGTTGACCAAAACATCAAGACGCCCAGCTTTTTCCATGACGGCCTGGATGCACTGTCTGACCGATTCGTCGGAACACACGTCAAGTTGAATCAGGTTCCAGCCGATTGGCTGTTGATGCCCCGTTGGGTCGCGGCTGGTGCCGAAAACTGCCAGCCCCTGCTTGGCTAAATGCTCTGCGATTGCCTGTCCAATCCCTGAAGATGCACCAGTGATCAGAACGACTCTAGTATCTGGCATTTCATCCTACCTTTCTTCCAGAACCGCATGGAACGAGAGTTGCCGAGCACTCAATGACTGATCTGATGGGATTCGAAAGGATCTTCATCGATTGGTCGAGTGTGTCTCTTATCATTCTTCCTCCATCCTGTCCCTTAATACATTATGACCTTTTTCAAAGGAATTTACCCACTCAATTCCCATTCACGACACTCTCATTTTTAGCCTAAAAGTCGGAAGGGATTCGCTGTGCAAGAGGAGGGCTTACGCCACCAGTGAATGAGCTGCCCTTCGCAGACGGGATGAGGAAATGAGGATAGAATCCCTGTCCAGAGAAGTGGCGAGGTGCATGTTCGCGGGAAAATGATGTATTATTCTCCTTGAGGTTCGCAGGCTATTAAGCAGTTTCTGACCTGCCTTAGCCAGCGACCTTTCTGTTTTATACAAAGAAATCGTTGTTGGCTTGCAGCAGGCAAATTTTCGAGCTGTTTGGGATCAGAATTCCCTTTTATCAGCTAAGCCCCCCTGCGACAGCAAAGATGATCCTTGGAGGCAGGAAATATCGAAGAAGATCGAACCGTGACAGAACAGCAAACCATGGGCGCGATTCCTCATGGCAAGGGCGTGGTGTTTCGGGTCTGGGCGCCTCACGCTGAAAAAGTCTTTGTCTGCGGCACCTTCAATGGCTGGAGCGTAACTGCGACCCCGTTATCGAGAGAGCAGAACGGCTGTTGGTCGGGGGATGTGGCGGAGGCAAGCGCGGGGGATCAGTACAAGTACATGATCCATAGCCCACAGGGTTCTTCCTTTCGGATCGATCCCTATGCCCGGAAGGTGACAAACTCCGTGGGTAACGGGATCGTTTATGATCCCTTTGCCTTCGATTGGGGCGAGGATCGCTTCCAAATTGCCTCGTGGAATCAGCTTGTAATTTACGAGATGCATGTCGGCACCTTTCATGTGATCGAAGAGGGGCGTCCGGGTACCTTGGACAGTGCCATCGAAAAAATGCCTTACCTGCAGGAATTGGGCATCAATGCAGTGGAAGTATTGCCGATCATGGAATTCGGCGGTGACTTTTCCTGGGGCTACAACCCGTCCCACCCCTTTGCCGTGGAAAGTATCTACGGAGGACCGGATGCCTTCAAGCGGTTTGTGAAAGCGGCCCATCAGCATGGGATCGCCATCCTAGTCGATGTCGTGTACAACCACTTTGGTCCCTCTGATCTTGATTTGTGGCGATTTGACGGGTGGAGTGAAAACGATAAGGGGGGAATTTACTTCTACAATGACCGCCGTTCGCATACGCCCTGGGGTGAAACGCGCCCCGATTACGGCCGGGGGGAAGTGCGTCAATATCTGCGCGATAACGCACTGATGTGGTTCCAGGAATGCCACGTGGACGGCTTGCGCTGGGACGGCATCACCTACATCAAAAACATCGAAGGCAGCAACTCCCATCCGGCCGATGACATCCCTGCAGGCTGGAGCTTGATGCAGTGGATCAATGAGGAAACCCGATCTCGTTTTCCCACGAAAATCCGGATCGCGGAAGATATGAAGAACAACGCCTGGGTGACCCGGACGGTGGGCGCGGGTGGCGCAGGGTTCGATGCGCAATGGGACAGCGAATTTATCAACCCCGTTCGCCAGGCCGTCATTTCCCCCGATGATGCTTCACGCGATGTGGCAGCGGTGGCCAGGGCGATTGCCTATCGCTACGATGACGACGCCTTCCGCCGCATCATTTTCACCGAGTCGCATGATGAAGTCGCCAACGGCCGAGCCCGCGTGCCGGAGGAGATTTGGCCCGGCCACGTGACGAGTTGGTTTTCCAAGAAGCGCTCCACGCTGGGTGGTGCCTTGGTTTTTACTGCACCCGGGATCCCGATGATTTTTCAGGGGCAGGAACTGCTGGAAGATCGCTGGTTCCAAGATGACGTCCCGATCGAATGGTCTCGCACCGAGGAACATTCTGGAATCCTCAGCCTCTATCGGGATCTGATCGCCCTACGACGTAACCTGTCGGGCATAACAAGGGGGCTGTGCGGACAAAATATCCAGGTCCATCATGTCGACAACGAGGCCAAACTGATCGCCTTCCATCGGTGGGACGAACAGGGCCCGGCCGATAGCGTGGTGGTGGTGGTGAATCTGACGAATCAAAGCTGCAAAGGCACGACGATTGGTTTTCCTCGCGCCGGGTGGTGGAAAACACGCTTCAACAGCGACTCCACCAACTACGACGCCGGTTTCGCCAATCATCCCACACCGGACGTCGAAGCGCGGGCGGAAGCAGCCGACGGACTGCCTTGCTCCGGTGAAATCAGCATTGGACCTTACACGGTGG
>JBGOWQ010000024.1:0-9962 GCA_041478715.1 Thermodesulfobiota bacterium
GCAAGAGGACGATGCTCGGAATTATTGCCTGTCTGATGATGTTCTCCTTTCTTGCGTGGATCCGTTGGCTCCGATTTCAAGTTTCATTGTGGATCTAACCCTTCTCTATCGCCCTGGGTGAAATCCTACAACCGGAAGCTGGCGTTTACGAGAACCAAGACGCTGATGAACGGAGACGAATTCTGCCACAACACCTACTACGTGGAGACATAGCGGCTCCAAACGCGCGGGACCGATGTTCTTCTAAGAACCATGATTACAGCAAGCGTCAAGAATCGGAAACGCTGTGAAAAAAAATGAGTGTCTTTATGGTCGAAACCTAGGCAACCACCATCGGGAGCTGGCATAAATAGGTCTGCCCGAATGCCGCCAAAACGACCTTCGTGGCAGGCGTTACGAGCTCACGCAGTAACGGGCTTGGGTTTGGCCGTGACCAGGCCACGGCTGTGGCCGCGCTTGGCGCTCAGGACGCCTTCGCCGCCATGTTCGCCATGTTGCGTTCAAGCACGGCCTTGGTCTTCGCTTCTTCGTCGGCCGGACTGAACTCAACGAACTCCGTGCCCGCTTCGAGAACGGGAAGATGGCCAGGCGCTGCGTAGTAGACATCGCCAGCATTATAGACTTCCTCGTGATCAGCGTAACGGTAACGTAGAGTACCCTTGAGAACGTAACCCCAGTGCGGACACTGGCAACGATCGCCGGGGAGTCCCTTGAACAGGGGCCCCGGGTCCATCCGCGCTGTTATATCGCCGATCTGAATGTTCATTCCACCCCACTGTGTTTCGCGGAATGTACCTTCCGGCATCTGATACGTCACCGGTATGTCTTTGAATGTACCACGCATCTTCTTCCTCCTTGACCTATGATTTGACCTTCGTCGACCGATATGGCGTCACGAGCTAGCCTCAGGGACCACCCTCAACGCGCGAGGCGTTGTTATTGAAGCAATTATATTATAGCACAAGCTATGGGCCTGCCCCCTTAGTCCGACACAGCCTATCATAACGACTTTCAAAACTCCGTTCGTCGCGACTCTATCTCCAATCGGCTCTAGCGGATAAGGGCTTCGTTTTATGATCTGGAGAAACAGTTTTCAATGAGACCGGCAAGAGAGATATACCTGAAGACCTGTCAAAGCAGGAATAAGAGGCAAGTAATCAGTGGCTGTCCCCAATTAACATCTGATGGTGAAATAGCTACAATGCTGCCGTGAACCGACACAAACGAAACGGTAGCCGTCCGGTTTCCTAAGTGATTGGGGTGCCCGTAGTCGATACCGCCGGCGGTTTCAATGAACGGGTTAGGAAATAGAATCCGATTCCCAATAAAATGGAGCCTACACCAACGGCGACCTCCGTAAAAGGAGGGGGCAGCAGGAGAGGGCCAATTCCCGCTATGCCTAAACCGCCTAATCCCAGCGTTAGGAACAGCAGGCGCATCCTGCGGCTCGGCACAATCAGCAAAATAGCTGGTTTCACCTGGTCCGAAGTGAATTCCTGACGGTTTCTTGATTTGTACCATTGCATCAAGGAATAACTGCAACCCGCTATAAACGCCGCCAGGAAGAAGGAATATGCGTTTTTTACCATTAAGGCGATTGCATATCCCACCAGCAAGCTAATCACCGCTTTCCACTGTAAACTATGGTTCTCTTTCCATTGGCGCTTTTGAAAAACAAAATGGTCTAGAACATAGAGAAATCCAATGGCAGGGAAGATAAACGCTTGAAGTTCCAGAAACAGTGTGAATCGGTCTAAAATACCCATCATAGCGATGGACACACCCAGCAAGACAGTTATCAGAGTGAACCATCGACGAGCCTTCTGAGTTTTGTACCCGCTTATGTTGGCCATCGCTAGCCCGACAGAATAGAGGTTCACCACACGAGCAGGATTCCACTGGGCGATTACGACCAATGAAAGCGCCCAAAATGGCAATCCTACTTGCTGCAAACTAGAAAAAAAATCCGTTCCGGAGGCAGACAACCCTAAAGTGGAACCGAATAAAGGCAAAATGAAACCAATGGGCACGATGCCTACGATAGGGAGTAAGAACGAATCCGGCGTAATTCGGCGGCCAAGCCGGGCATAATCGGCCAGGAGGACGAATTGTGCCGCGCAACTGCCCACCAACCAAATGACTCCTGAAGATAACGTTACCCAACCCTGTGATGGATTCAAAGCCAATACCTGCGTAACGAGAGGGGTACTGGAAAGCATAAGCGCTATTCCCCAAACACCCAGCCCCAATAGGGCAATCGCTGATACCTGATTGGTCCAGCCCAACAATTTTTGGCCAGTAATTGTGGGGAAGGCAAAGA
The DNA here is from genome assembly GCA_041478715.1 of Thermodesulfobiota bacterium. GTDB lineage: Bacteria > Caldisericota > JANLFM01 > JANLFM01 > JANLFM01 > JAPLHX01. Next base: position 2,321 of record JBGOWQ010000024.1, read on the forward strand.
GCAGGCCGATGCTGGTAGTTGCTAGCGATATTGCCCACATATTTCCGAGGATCCCCGGTAAGAACGGCTCAAGCATCAAAAGAAAAGCGCGGGAAGCCACAGCCACATGAAGTCCGTACCACCCCAACCCCTGCAATACCAAAAGCACACTAATCCCGTAGCGGGCACCGGGCGCACCAAAGGGTGAAGAACCGATCACCGAAGCCGGAAGGCCAACGTCCACTCCTACTGCTGCATTCATCCAGTCAAAAACTAATACAACCAGGGAAGCCAAGGTTAGGATCAACAGGATTTGGGGCATTGTATAAAGTCTGGCCAACATGGTTCCAACCATCACGAGGGGTATGCAAGCCATGCAACTCATGTAGATTGGAACCAGACGCACCCAGCGCAGCCGACTGTGCGCCGGAATAGGGGATAGGGTGAAGCCATCCTCGGATTTTAGGCTACGGCTATTCATCGACATAACGAGTATGATTAATTGTAACGGCATTCTGCCTACGGTTTTCATTCACTAACGCGTTTGTTTGAAAACAAATCCGAAGATGTAAACATTTTGCGAAATCTCTGGAAATTTGATATCGTTTCCCACTATACTGATATTTGAAGAGGACCAAATAAAAAAGTGACAAAGGAAAAGGAATTACCGGAATGGTTCTTGGGGAGAAACTAAAGCAGTTGATCGCGGAGAAACAAACTACAATCACGGCTCTTGCTCAATACACTGGGATTTCGCGGCCTACTCTCTATCACATCATGGAGGGCAAGAGCGAGCTGAAATTGAAGAATGCGTTGGCAATTGCACGATTTTTCGACGTTCCATTGGAATCATTGTATGAGCTGGATCAAGAGGAGAATCCCGCGCCTATTCACCGGCTAGCGGCCCATTTCGGGCTCTCCAAATCCGATGAAGCATATTTGGTAAAGAAGCAATACAAGAATCTCGCCCGCAAGGAATTGGCTAAAATCCTCCGTGAAGCGGCCGCGATGCTTGATATGGAAGAGGCATAACCATTACAACTCGGTAGGGAAAGACTCTGGGGAAAAGGAGTCAACGTGTGGAGCCTTAGTGATTTATTAAAGGAGTTTTCCGCACGAAATGTGGTGGTGGTATTCCGTCCGATGCATTTCTGGTCTGGGCTCTTACTCTCTGTAAAAAAACAATGGTTTTGTTATATCAATTCCAAAAATCCAAGTGACAATCAACGATGGACGCTGGCCCATGAATTGGGACATTATGTTTTGCACCGCGACGAGGGCGTGCATTTTACCGACGGAATCTTTTGTGGCACCGAAGCTGATGCGGAATGGCAGGCAAACCGATATGCCTCAGAGATCCTCATGCCACCGGAAGCATTAGGTCCGATTCTGGAGAACATGATTTCTCCCGAAGAGCAAGTTGGCCGGGTAGCTCGGCGTTTTGAGGTTCCCAGCAAAATGGTAGCCTGGTGGCTGTTTGAACTCGGGTATATAGGCAAGAAGTGCTATGCCTCTTTTCAACAAGAGAGCTATTGCGAAAACTAGCATTTCGCTGGAGTCAATCTGAGGTATCCTCTTTTGATCCATGTAAAAAATATCAACAAAATCTGTAAAAGATCTTGACATTCCTACCTCTCAATACGCAGAATTGCCTTCGTAGAGGTGATGCGAATGTAAAGCCGCAGAGGGACAGCACGAAGGCAGGAAATGGAGGCCATCTCATAAAAAGGAGGATTCATGTCAGAGTACAGATACGAATACGAACTCGGTAGAGCAGCCAAGATCCTTGTTGAAGAACTCTTTAAAATCAAACCCGGTGAAACCTTTGTCATCACCGCCGACACCGAGAGCAACAAACGCGTAGTGGATGCCACAGCAAGGGCGACCTTCGCTGCAGGAGGAAAGCCGATGGTAATATGGACGGCATCCCCTTTGGGCGTAGGCAAAGCAGCAGATGCCATGCTGCCCGTAGAGTCCCTTGGCGGCGCTTTAGCCGGAGCAGATGCCTGGATTGAGTACAACAATCAATGGTTGTTGTACTCCACCCCCTTCGATACAGCCATGGCAAGCAATCCCAAGTTGCGTTACCAAAACGCCTGCGGTATGAGTGAGGATATGATGGTTCGCCTGATCGGCCGGATTGATTTCCCCGCGCTCGACCGTTTTATGAAGCGTCTGGTGGACCTGACGGCAAACGCCAAGCATGTCCGAGTCACCACGCCGGCCGGTTGCGATGTACAGTTCGACCACGTTCCGGGACGAATGCTGAGGTTTGAATTGGGTTATGCCGATACTCCGGGCGCGCATATGCAACCGGGGCAGATCGCCTGGTCGCCTGATCTGGACACGATCAACGGAGTAATCGTATTCGACGGATCGATTGTTCCACCTTTTACGGGAGTATTGAAGGAACCGGTGGTTTTACACATTAAGAACGGAACCATCGTGAAGGTCGAAGGAGGAAATGAAGCGTCAACTTACGGACAATGGTTGAAGAGCTTCAATCATCCGCAGATGCTACGGCTGGCTCACATCTCTTACGGTGTACACCCCAATGCTCGGCTGTCCGGAGATATCGTGGAAGATGAAAGGGTCTGGGGCGCGACGGAATGGGGCATCGGCAACGTCGGTCCCTTCCTGATTCCTCCTAAAGGCATCATCGGTCCCTCCCACTCCGACGGAATTTGTCTGAATAGCTCCGTGTGGCTGGACAATGTTCAAATCCTTGATACCGGTCGCTTCATCGATGCAGAGCTGAAAGAACTCGCCAGACTTCTGGGCAAGGAGTAGCGAGGCAATCCCCAATGAAGAAGATCAAGGTTGTTGTACCAGTCGCTACATCGATCTGGGACGAAGTGGTTCTCAAGGAAATGCAGAAATACAAAGACCGCGATACTCTGATCGAGATCTGCCACCTCGAGACGGGTGCGGAGTCCATTGAAAATGCTTTTGATGAGGTATGGTGCGCTTTACCGACTCTCTTGGAGGTGATCAAGGCAGAAGAAGAGGGGTACGATGGGGTTATCATTTATTGTTACGGTGACCCCAGCCTGAAAGCAGCCAAAGAGGGAGTTAAAATCCCGGTCGTGGCGATCGGGGAAGCAAGTGCACACATCGCCTCCATCATCGGAAGGAAATTTGGCATCATCACAGCCGGTCCACCGGAGGCAGGACCGTACCTGCTGGACAACCTGAAGGTCTACGAATTGGATCATAAGTGCGTTGGCGTCAGATCTCTCGGAATACCGGTAATGAGCTTAATCGGTACTGAACAGGACGCATTGACTGCGCTTTTACGGGTCGGGAAAGAAATGGTGGAACAAGGCGCCGATGTGCTGATCCTTGGGTGTGGTAGCATCCTTGGAATCGCGGATAAGGCTTCCCGAGAGCTAGGGGTGCCGATTGTTCTTCCAGCCGCTGCCTCCATCAAGCTTTGCGAGAGCCTGATTGCGATGGGGATTTCCCAGAGCAAAAAGGGTTATCCAGCACCACATGATAAAAAGCGAATCAAATGATCAAGCAAGATTGGGAAAAAAAGGAGGGAAAGGTTCAGACATGAGTAGATGGAAAAAAAGCTTTACAGTCTTATTGTGTAGTGTCCTGGTATTGATGCTTGCGGTGTCCTGTGCTGCGCCGGCTACTCCTACGCCAACAGTTACCCCCACACCTTCGAGCACCACCCCCACACCTTCACCCACACCGACCGTCACCACGCCACCCAGGGAGAAAATCGTTCGTATCGTGCAATCCTGGCCGGTCTATATTGACCCGGCGGTCGGGTCAGACAACGTGGCGGAACTCTGCACCAATAACTTCTACGACACCTTGATTACTCTAGACGAGAATAGTGTGCCACAGCCGCGAGTCGCGGAAAAGTGGCAGATCGACCCCGCTACCTTGACCTATACCTTTACCATCCGTCAGGGGATCAAATTCCACAACGGCGATACATTGGCCGCGAGCGACGTAGTATATAGCCTGAAGCGCATCATGACAATTGGCGAGGGATGGGGCTTCATGTTCCGTGATAGCGTGAAAGACGTTAGTGCACCAGACGCCAAGACCGTGACGCTCACGCTGGAGAAACCGATCGGCCCCTTCCTTCTTTACCTACTCCACCTGGCCATCGTCAATGAGAAGCTCGTGACGCAAAATGCTAAGACAGATGGACCGTACGGGACATTCGGAGACTACGGCAAGGAATGGCTCCTAACACACGATGCTGGTTCCGGGCCGTATATGGTCAAGGAAATGAACCTTCAGGAAAGTGTAATTGGGACGAGGTTTCCAGACTACTGGCAGGAATGGGACCCGAACGCTCCCGATACTTTCAAAGTGATCGGCACCACCGAACCGGTCACGGTTCGAACTTTGATGGCCCAGCAACAGTTGGAACTGACAGACGAATGGCAGCCCAGCGAGAACTACGATGCGATGGCTAAGTTGCCCGGGGTTAAAGTGGCTAACCTGCGCACGGGTGCCCCTCTTGCTGTCATGTTCAACACGTCCAAACCTCCCTTCGACGATGTCCATTTCCGCCGCGCGGTCATGTACGCCTTCGACTACAAGACTTGTTCGGAACAAATCCTACCAGGCTCTGTCCGCTCACGGGGCCCGGTTAGCCCGGTAGTTCCCGGTGGTGATGTTGGCCTACCGATTATAGAGCAGGACATGACCAAGGCTGCAGCAGAGTTGGCATTGTCCCCCTACGCAAATCAACTGGATCAATACCCAATCGAGTTCTGGTGGAACTCAGTTGTGCCGGACCAGGAAAAGATTTCGCTGCTTTTGCAGAGCAATTGCGCGGCGCTTGGAATTGTGGTGAACGTGGTGAAGAGCAGCTGGACCCAGTTCGTGGATGCAGCAGCCAAACCGGAAACCACACCGCACATCTTCCCCGTGATTGAGACGGCCATTCCCTACCCTGAAGCGGGAGCGATTCTTGAGTACATGTACAAATCCTCTACCCGAGGAACCTTCAGCAACATGCACTGGTTCGACGCCACCACGCAAGCCGAGATTGACCAAATGCTCGATGATGCCCTAGTCACCATCGACACTACGGAACGTTTAGCCAAATACAAAGCGATCATTGTGAAGCTGATTGATTTGGCTCCAACCATCTGGGCAGTGGAAATGCCGCAACGGCATGCCTATCAGGCCGGTTACCTGGAGTGGCCGACGGCCACAACGAATGATAAGGGCGAAAAAATCAACTTGATGCCTGGACTGCGGATGCAGTTCAAAGATTTCCGGTTTAAAGGCGAATAGGCTTATACCCTGGCCTGTTCTACGCTCTAACAAGAGGGGGGATGAAACCCCCCTCTTGTTAATAATCCCAAAACTGAAAAAAGGGGACGTCAATGATCAACGCAGAACGAATGGTAAACAATCTTTGTGAGATGGTTAGGATTCCCAGCGAGTCTGGCGCCCTGGAAAATAGTCTCCGATTTACTCCCAATCATTATGCATAGGAAAAAACAGGAGGACAAGTAATGAGATTTGGTTCCTATATCCTCCGACGTCTTCTGTTGTCAATTGTCGTACTACTTGGTTTGTCCATTATCATCTTTGTGATTGCTCGTGTTGTGCCCGGAGATCCAGCACGCCTTTCTCTCGGCCCGCGTGCGCCACAAGATGTAGTTGACGCCTTGCGGAAGGAATTACATATGGACAGACCTTTGCCAGAGCAATACTGGATTTGGCTGACAAATGCCCTCCAAGGAGACCTAGGAAAATCCTTAGTATCAAAACGCCCTGTGATTCAGGATGTTGCCCAATATTTGCCAGCCACGCTAGAGTTGGTGTTTTTCGCCGCGATCTTCATGGTCTTTTTTGCCATTCTATTGGGTACTCTGGCTGCCCGTTACAAGGACACTTGGGTTGATGGTCTGATCCGTACCCTATCTTATTTTGGTGTTTCCATACCAGCTTTTGTAGTAGCTATCTTATTCATCCTCCTGTTTGGCTACTTCTGGCCTATTTTGCCTGTGCTAAGTCGGGCAAGCCCTAGTTTCTCCATTCCGACCATCACTGGGTTCAAAGTCCTGGATAGCTTGATTGCGGGAAACATTCCGGCAGGCTGGGATGCATTCAAGCACTTAATCTTGCCAGTTGTAGCCCTGGCTTTGGGTGGAACCTTTCAGGAAGCGCGCATTACCCGATCTGGCATTGTAGACAATGCGAACAAGGATTTCATTTCTGCCGAACGTGGCTATGGTATTAGCGAGCGCACCATCTGGTTTCGTTTTTTGCTGAAGCCCTCCCTGATCCCCACGGTTTCAGTCATGGGATTGGATATCGCTGCCACCATCGGCAATGCCTTTCTGGTGGAATTAATTTTCAATTGGCCTGGCCTTTCCCGCTATGGCATCAATGCCATGCTGCAGAAGGACCTGAACTCAATATCGGGAGTAGTTTTAATCATTGGCATTGTCTTCGTACTGACAAATATCTTAGTAGACATCATCGTAGCTTTCCTCGATCCACGGATTCGCTTGGGTGGGGTTAGGGGGAAATAAATGCCGGTCAACCAAACAGTATTTCTTACAGACAGCCACAGCGGGAAATTATCAGGTTGGTCCCGATTTTGGGCCGGTTTCAAAAAGAATTGGTATCATTACTCGCGCAATAAACTTTCCGTGGTTGGGCTGGTCATCGTCTTATTGGTGATCCTGCTGGCGATTTTTGCTCCCTTGGTGACACCTTACCCAGCTCACGCTGGTCCCTATGTTGATTATCCTAATGCCGGACAACCACCCAGCGCGAAGTTCTGGCTGGGCACGGACCCGATCGGCCGGGATATCTTCACTCGGATTATTTTCTCTTTCCGAGGTGCCCTATTGATGTCTATATTGGTTTTAGCAATCGCTGTTCCTCCAGGGTTGATCCTTGGATTGCTGGCCGGTTATTACAACGGCACGATCATTGATACAGTCATCATGCGTATCACCGATATCTTCCTCTCGGTTCCCCCCTTGGTTCTAGCTTTGGCCATAGCGGCAGTGTTAAAGCCAAACTTAGTTAATGCGATGATCGCGGTGACAGTGATGTGGTGGCCGTGGTATACCCGGTTAGTGTATGGAATGGCGTCTTCCATCCGCAATGATTACTTCGTAATCGCGGCGGAACTGAATGGAGCCAGTAAATTCTATATCCTCTTTCGGGAAATCCTACCAAATTGCCTGTCTCCTGTTTTCACAAAAATGGCCTTGGATGTCGGTTGGGTGATTTTGATCGGAGCTTCCCTCAGCTTTGTAGGCTTGGGTGAGCAACCGCCCACGCCCGCCCTTGGCCAGATGGTTTCCGATGGTGCTCGATATATGCCTGAACTTTGGTGGATGACCATCTTCCCTGCCCTTGCCATTGTGTTTGTTATTCTGGGCTTTAATCTGATGGGAGATGGGATTCGGGACATGTTGTCAGCCTCGCGCTAAGAGAGTCAAGGAAGGACCGACATGGAAAACGAAATGCTTCTCGACATAAAAGGCCTGCAAGTCTGGTACAAAGTATACGGTGGTTTCCTAAAAGTACTGGATGGAGTGGATTTCTTCGTACGCAAGGGTGAGCGCGTTGGCCTGGTTGGCGAGACCGGTTGCGGCAAGACAACCACAATGAAATCAATCCTGCGGATTCTACCGGAACGGGATTCTAAAATCCCACA
>JBGOWQ010000187.1:0-3505 GCA_041478715.1 Thermodesulfobiota bacterium
GCTCCCAAGTCCGCAAAAACCAAATCCAAACCAAAAGAAGACAGCTCGATCAAGAAGAAAGTTTCTACCCGACCAACCCGGATGAAAACAGCCGCCAGCTCCGCTCCCAAATCCACAAAAACCAGAAGTAGGAAAGCCACTGGCGCATGAGCCTCGTTCAAGCAATCATCCTGGCAATCATCCAGGGTCTGACCGAGTTTCTACCCGTCTCTTCTTCCGCGCACCTGGTGCTGGTCCCATCCCTCCTGGGTTGGGCCCGTCCCTCTGTCACCTTTGACGTGGCCGTTCACCTTGGCACGCTGCTTGCGCTCGTGATTTATTTCGCAGCAGACATCGTGAAGCTTCTGCGGGGTTTCCTGCTCTCGCTCCGGCCGAACCGGAAGCGCACGTCGGAGGAACGGGTCTACGGCCGCCTGTCCTGGTTGATCGTGATTGGCACGATTCCGATCATCGTGATCGGTCTGTTGTTTAAGGGCTGGATTGAGAGCACCTTTCAATCGGTGATTCCGGCGATCGTGTTTCTGCTGATCACGGGTGTCTACCTGGCGATCGCGGATGTCTTCTCGTTTCCCCGCAAATCCAGCCGGGAGCTCTCAGTCGTGGGAGCGCTGCTGATCGGAGCGGCACAGGCAGTAGCACTTCTGCCCGGCATTTCCCGATCCGGAGCCACGATCTCCACCGGTTTGTTGCTCGGCCTGCGCCGGGAAGAAGCAGCCCGCTTCGCCTTCCTGCTTTCCATCCCCGCCATCCTGGGCGCTACCGTGCTGGAGTTCACCACGCTTTCTCTGGCTCAACTCCCGCTGGGCACTCTTCTCGTGGCCGCCGCTACAGCCTGTGCAGTCGGAGTGTTGTGCATTCATTTCTTCCTCCGGCTGATAGCGAAAACCCGTCTGGTTTGGTTTGCGATTTACTGTTGGCTTTTTGCCTTCTTCGCCCTGGCAATGACCTTTTTTGGTTAGGAGGAAAGCATGAAAGTATTTATTTCTGCCGACATGGAAGGTGTAGCGGGCGTGTCTTGCTGGGAACAGGTCAATGAGACCCATCCCGAATACCGAGCTGCCGTGGAACTCTTGTGGCAGGAAGTCAACGCTGCCGTCGACGGCGCCATGGCCGGTGGTGCAACGGAGATCTTAATCAACGACTCCCATGCCGGCATGCGCAACCTGCCGATTGAAAAGTTGAATCCTGCTGCATACCTGATCCAGGGCAGCCTGAAGCCTCTTTCCATGGTCCAGGGCGTGGAACGGGGATCCGACTTGGCGTTCTTCCTAGGCTACCATGCAGCCGTGGGGTCGCCGGCCGCTATCTGCGATCATTCGTATTCCAGCCGCTCCCTGTACCAGGTCAAATGGAACGGACAGAGCATGAGCGAAGCGGCGCTGAATGCTGCTGTCTGCGGTCACTTCCAGGTTCCCGTGGGATTAGTCAGCGGGGATCAGGAAACCGTCCGGCAGGCTCAGGAATTGTTTCCCGGAATTGCGACGATCTCCACCAAAGAAGGGATCAGCCGCTTCGCTGCCTGCCACCGGCACCCGGTGCCGGTACGCGAGGAGATCCGGCAGAAGGCCCGATGGGCAGTGGAACATCTCGACCAGGCTTGCCTGTTCCAGATCCAAACTCCAGTGGAGATGGAAGTCACGTTTACGGACACCGCCCGAGCTGACCTGGCCGGGTTGGTCCCCGGTACGATCCGGCAGGATGGGCGGTCTGTGATCTATCAATCCCCTGGGATTCTCGAGGCATTCAGCGTGCTGCAGGTCTATCTGCTGATGGCTCGTTCCCTTCCCGCCTAAGTTCCGCCCGCGCCAATTGTTTTTTTGCCAAAAGGATTGACTCTCCGGAAAAACGGCTCTCATAATAAGTTCATCTTACCGTAAGGAGGTCAGTGTATGGGCGAAGAAACTGTTGTCTTCGCACGAAAGGCCTCAGGGTTAGTGAGGGAACTCAATTGGTGGGATGTTCTCTTATTTACTCTGGCAGGGCCGGCAGCGTCCGGAATGACTTATTATTCCGTTAAAATTCCGGGGCAGTATCCAGGCGGCGATGTCGTCCTGGCGTTCGTAGTAGGTTTCCTCATCTGGTTGTTCCCCGTTCTGGTCTTGGCAATCTTTGCATCCTCGTTCCCCCGGAGCGGCACCTTGTACGTGGTCATCTCCCGCGTACTGCATCCCTTATTCGGCATCATTCCCACCTGGGCGTACGTCATAGGAGGCGGTTCCGCACTGGCGGTCGGCTTCCTCAACTACCTGGGGCTGATACCGATCGCTTCCAGTTTTCAAATCGCCGGCACCATCAGTAGAAATGCGGGGCTGATTTCGATTGGAGAAACCCTGGCGGATCCTTGGATCCGGCTTTGGATCTCCCTGGGCTTGACGGTCGTCGTCTGGCTACTAGAGCTTTGGGGCCTGGACAAGCTGAAATGGGTGTTCCGCACGGTGATCTACCTGCCCCTTGCGATCACGGTGGTGGCGATCGTCCTGTTCCTGGTCGGAAACGGTCAGACCTCGTTCGACGCTGTCTATGGAGCCGGCGCCTATCAGGGAGTTAATGCTTTAGCTGCAAGCAACGGCATCGCGGATGCCATGATGTCGCCGGCAGCAGGATTGATGGGAATGCTTCTGGCTGTCTTGTGGGCATATTCCGCCTTGGAAGCGGTATCCTTCGTTGGCAGCGAGGTGAAAACGCCGCGGAAGAGCTTTTTGCGCGGCATGTTGCTGGGGACGGCCGCTGTGGCCGTACTCTACATCGTTAACGCCTGGGTAGCCGGCTTCTGCTTCGGCAAAGATTTCATCATGAACTACAGCTGGGTTTACTATAACCATGCGGACCAGCTGGGCGCGCTGATCAACGCCACCGCTGCTGCTCCCTCGATCCCCTTCTATGCCTCCATCATCGGTGGCATGGCCTGGCTGTCCATTGTGATGGGGATCGGTTACTTCCTTTGGTATCTGAATACCTCCATGATCATCTGGATGGCCGGTGTGCGCGGTATCTTCGCCATGGCCTTCGACCGGATGATGCCTTTGGGTCTGACGGCGGTGAGCCGGAAAGGCTCCCCCACCAACGCCAATCATCTGATCGGTGTCTTTGCTCTGGTCGGCTGCTTCGTTGGCTTGGGCGACTCCCTCGGGATCCAATTCGCCGCCCCGATGTTGGCGATCGTAGACTTCACCTGCCTCTTCTTCATCTGGCCGCTGGGGCTGGCCGCGATGTTCCTGCCGTTCATGCGACCTGACCTGTACGAAAAGTCCACCTTCCAGGCCAAGATCGGCAGAGTCCCAGTGATTAGCATCCTGGGTGCCATCACGTTCCTGGTCGGTTTCTGGATCATGCTCTACGTCGGGTTGGAGTTGACCGATATCTGGGCTCAGATCGGCATGGCTGTCCTGGTTCTGATCGGCCTGATCCTCACCGCTTACATGTACGCGAAGAACCGCAGAGAAGGGATCGATCCCACCAAGATTTTCGCAGAAATACCTCCCGCTTAACGACATTCGGGGCTCCC
>JBGOWQ010000265.1:0-2588 GCA_041478715.1 Thermodesulfobiota bacterium
ATCGTCACCAACGGGAATGAAGCGGTGGCGGTGGTCGGCGTGGTGGAGCTGACGGTAGGCGTGGGAGTGGCGGTGGGCGAAACGGGGGTCGAGGGAGTCGACGATTCCGCAGGAAAGGGGACGGGTGATTGGGTGGGGTTCATTTTTGCCTCCCGGCAGGCGACCAATCCCACCAGGACGGTCGCAAGAATTACGAGCATGATCACAAGGCGCATCGTTTTCACGAATGAGCTTCCTCCAGCTTAGGCTTGATTTTGTGCAGGAGCTCTTGTTTCAGATTCGGGTCGGCCAGCCATCGTTTCAGTTCCGTCCAAACCAAGGAGCATTCGTCCTGGGCGGAATACCCCAGGATTTCCCGCAGCAATCGATCCATCAGTCTACGGTTCTCGCGCGCATCTGGCAAGCCGAGTTCCTCCATGAGGCCACCCAGATGCCTGGTGTAACAGGACATGTCGTTCGCCTCCTTTGCCTACGTTCTCTGCCAACTGGTTCCATCCCGACATCGATTTTCTCATACCAGAGCCTTGACGACGCTGCCGGAGCTGTTATTTGGTTGTTCCTTCCCCGGAGGGATTACAGCCGAACAAGTACCAAAGTCCGCTGCCGATTTCGGTGCCGCAGGCCTGCTCGCGCAAGAGAAACTGACGGATTCGGCCCGTTTCCACTAGGTGAACTTGGATCTCCTCCGCTGGATCGAGGGCTTGCCTTGGATTGGCGTTGGCTGGATCGGTTTCGTCTATTTCCATCGACACCAGATAGGAATTCTCGTCCATGATCGCCGCGTTCACCTTCAGACGGGGACTGATTTCCGTCACGCGACCAAGATACCCCGTCTCTCCTTTCAACTCCCGCACCGCTTCCGCGGCAATGTCTTCGCTCTCCGCCACTCCGGCCGGAAAGGCCAGAATCCATCCCCCGATCGGCGGCCGGAATTATCGGACCAAAAGGTGACGCCTGGAAGGTTGTAGGATCGCGTGAATCGCAAGCGTGGTGCGGCTGGCACACCGTTCTACCATCTCCCAGCGAACAGGGTTGTCGCTGGCGTTGGACAGGACGATCTCTTTCATCCGGAGCCAATCACCCTGGTAAAGGAGGCGCTCCTCGGTCTTCTTCATCTAAAATTTGTATCCGAACCGGCGCAATAGGGTCTTACGCTCCACGATGTCCTGCTCGGTTTCCACTCCCCTACTCTTTTCCCCGTCGATCACGCCGAGTACTCCCCGACCTCGTTCATTCTCCGCTACGACCACGGTTACCGGGTTGGCCGTGGCACAGAAGATCTGACAGACCTCCGGAACCAGCTTGACCGCGTTTAGCACATTGATCGGGAAGGCTTCCTGTAGAAAAATTAGGAAAGAATGACCGCAGCCGATCACAGCGGCATTCTTTTTGGCCAGCTCCACCAATTCCGGGTCGTTGCCGGTAAACCGAACCAGGCAGGGGCCAGAAGACTCGCAGAACGCCAAGCCGAAGCGAATGGAAGGAGCGGAGCCGACCAGAGCCTCGTAGAGATCCTCCACCGTCTTGATGAAATGAGATTGGCCGAAAATCAGGTTGAGACCCTGCGGATTTTCTATCTCTACGGTCTTGATTTCCATCGTATTTCCTCCTTCCGGTTCTCCCTCTATTGTAAACCGCATTCTTCGCTGTTGCCTTGCGCAGGGAGTACGTGGTGTGTACATCGCCATCGCACCCCGTCAGTCTGTAGACGAAGAGTCTCCCAAACGGCGCAGGAACGGCTCTGACAACTTCAGCTTGGCAACAATTACGGCCAGGTCTGCTTCCAGCAACCGGGGATCACCTCCACCGCCGCCCGGTCTAACCGCTCGATACTCGCCACTCAAAACCGTCGGTATTCGCAAGCCATTTCGGAAGGAGCTATGATAGCCCCAGGAGCAACCAATGAACTCACTAAAACATCCGAGCCTGACAGAGATCGCTACAACCTTGGCCCCGGTGTTCCGCCGCAATCGTATTCGGAAAGCGATCCTCTTTGGCTCATTTGCCCGGGGTGAAGCCTCTCGTCGAAGCGATCTGGATCTGATCCTATTGCAGGACACGGACAAGCGTTTTCTGGACCGGTACGATGGCCTGTTGCTGGAATTGAACCAAGCGATCCCCGGCCTATCGGTGGAGCCACTGATCTATACTCCCCAGGAATTTGACCGGATGCAGGATCGCACATTCATCCAACGGGCGGTGGCGGAGGGGAAGGTCATCTATGAGCACAAGTAGAAACAGGCAAACGGCGGAGCGCTGGTTGAAGACGGCTCAAGAAGACATCAGGGTCGCTGAAACGCTGATGGAGGAAGAGTTTTACTCCCATGCCTGCTTTGCGGCACAACAGGCCGGAGAAAAAGCGATCAAAGCGTTATGGTTTCTGGCGGATCAAGAACCATGGGGTCATTCTCTGCAGCGCCTTCTGCTTGATTTTTCCGCTAAAGAGCAACTGCCGGATTTTCCAAAGTGGATTGAGGCCGCCGCTGCCTTGGACAAACTCTACATCCCGACCCGCTATCCCAACGGACTGCCGGACTTAACCCCGGCGGAAAGCTATTTCCGCGCGGAGGCAGAAACGGGAATTGCAC
>JBGOWQ010000151.1:0-4122 GCA_041478715.1 Thermodesulfobiota bacterium
AATCTTCCCGCAGACCTGATTTATGCCGGAAGCTTATTGCTCCTCGCTTTAGTCTGCTTCTTTTTTCTGCGGCCGGCTACCGGCGAGACACTTGGATTTGGGCTGAACGGTGTGATCGGGGCAGGTTATCAGCAACCCTCCCCCACCAGTTCCCCTAGCCCTTCCTCACCGCCGACAGCCACCGCAACCACCACCAGCTTAAATCCATCATCCAACCCCTCCGCCATGCTCACGCCGACACCAACAACTACCGCCTCCACCATCGCCTCTCATTCATCGCCTGCCCCCTCTCCATCCGAGTCATCATCCGAGTCAGGATCTCCTTCTCCTTCCGCCTCAGGATCCCCCAGCGCTTCCCCATCGCCGGCGCCGACAGAATCGCCCCTCCCAAGCCCCATAACTTCAGTCACCACTTCCGGGGTCTCGATTGCGATCATCATCGATGATATCGGTTACAACTACGATCGCGAAGTCCAAACTCTGATCGCCTCCCCTGATGCGGTTACATTGGCCATCCTGCCGGAAGTGGGGTACGGTCCGCAGATCGCCAAGGATGCGGAAGCCCGGGGCAAAGAGGTAATCATGCACCTGCCAATGGAAAAGGCTCTGGACATGCCGGGAACGATTTACACCTGGATGGGGGAACAGCAAATCCGCGATCTGCTGGCGGCCGACATCAATGACGTGCCGGGTGCCGTAGGGATCAACAATCACATGGGAGTATCCGGAACGGCCGATCCGGCCACGATGCGGGTGGTGATGTCCTTCGTGCGCGAGCGAGGATTGTTCTTCGTGGATTCCGGGGTCACCGGCAATTCGGTGGTGTCCCAAATGGCCGCGGAGCAAGGGATGCCGGCGCTGGTGCGTGACGTGTTCCTCGATCGGGAAGAAGGCCATGACTACATTCGCGGTGCGCTGAATCATTTGCGGGGCATAGCGCTGGAAAAGGGATTCGCCATCGGCATCGGCCACATCAAAAGCGAGGGAATCACCAACCTGATCCACGAGGCGGCCGCCGCCTGGGTCGCGGAGGGGATCCAGCTGGTCCCCGTCTCTCACTTGCTGCGTTTCGTGGGGGGTTAGCAGGGTGGGGTCCCCCCCAAAAAAATTAGCAAAGCTATGGGCCCAGATCCGTGCCTGCCGCCTTTGCCAGGAGGAAGGGTTCATTCCCCGCGCGGCTCCCGTGTTCTCTCCGGTATTCCCTGCCCGTTGGATGCTGATTGGGCAAGCGCCGGGAACGGTGGAGGAATCCGTCGGACAGCCATTCTCCGGCCCGGCCGGAAGGCACCTTTTCCGCTGGCTGGAGGAGGCGGGATGGCCGGAGACGGAGTTTCGCCAAACGGTGCACATGGTCGCCCTGACCCGCTGCTTCCCCGGGAAAAACCCTGGTGGAAAAGGGGATCGGGCGCCCAGCGCTGCCGAACTGGCCTTGTGCCGTCCCTATCTGGAACAGGAACTGAAATGGCTGGAACCGAAACACGTGATCCTGGTGGGAACGATGGCCACAGCCGCCTTCTGGCCGCAGGAGACGCTGGCTTCCGCCGTGGGTCGTATCCTAGTAGGACAAGGGTCGGACTGGATTTGCCTGCCTCACCCTTCCGGCACCAGCCGTTGGTTGAACCTGCCGCCCAACCGGTAGAAACTGCGGCGGGCCCTGGTTAACATCCGGGAGCTTCGCGGTGCTGGAGATTGACGATTCCGGTTGGGGTTGCCCGATCGGTGGGGTGCTGATTGGAGTCCTGCGACGGGAAAGCGAAGAGTATTTGGCGGGCCTGATTCCGGTGGGGTATTTTCAGGGCCCCAGCTACCAAAAACTGGATTACCTGGGTAAGGTCAAGAGCCTGGCGAAGGACCTGATCGGCCGCCTGAAGGTCGGGCCACGGGAACAAATCATCGTCTGCCCGGGTCCACTTTTCCGCGATTTCCGGACCTACTTGTTCGAGAAGAGATTCAATTTTCGCGTGCAACCGATCGGCGGAGCGCTGCAGCTGCTGGTGGAGAAATCCTTCGCCCAATACCTGAATGGTCTGGGGATCCCGGTGGACCTGCTGGCGCGCTACAACTTCCGCCATGCCGGGGGGCGGTTTCACGCCTTACTGCGCTGGGTAGCCGAAGCATGGCCCGAGCGATTGGCTGTCTGTAAAACAGGCTGGCCCTCCTGGCCGAAATGGGCCCAGGAGATCGAACGGGAACGAGCGGCGTTCCAAACCGACGAAGACGCTACATGACCATGCAGGTCATGGTGGCGACCACGCCCTCGATCTGATGGATCTTCGACGTGACCAGATTGGACATCACTGAGGGATCGTCCGTCTCGATCACCGCGATCACATCGTAGGGTCCGGTCACCACATCCGCGATCTTCACCTCCGGCACCGACATCAATTCCTTTTGCACGTGCGGGATGGAGCCCACTTCCGCATCAATCAAAACGTACGCTTTCATAGCTTGTCCCTCCTTGCCACTATTGTAGCAGGTAATCCTGCCTAAGGCGTCAATCGGTGGATATCGCGGGGAAACAGAGCCGCCTGGCGGATATTTTCCAGCTGAAGCAGCTTGACCGTGAGACGCTCCGCACCGATCGCCAGCCCGCCATGGGGCGGCATCCCGAAGCGGAAAGGCTCCAGGTAATAACCGAAGGAGTCCGGATTCAAACCGCGGCTGCGGATGCTCTCTACCAGCATCGCATATTGGTGGATCCGTTGGCCGCCGGTAGTCACCTCCATCCCGCGGAACAGTAGGTCGAAGCTGTGGGTCAATCCCGGGTGTTCCAAGTCCGGCATAGCGTACATCGGCCGGACGGAGACGGGATAGTGGGTGACAAAGAGAAATTCCGATCCCAATTCCTTTTCGGCATAGGCCGACAGCAACCGTTCGGCTTCCGGGTCCAAATCGTCTTCCGATCCCAGCTCCTTGTGGTGCCGGGTGTTCAGCAGGGCCTTGGCTCCGTCGATGGTCATCTGCGGCAGGGTCTCCTGCGCCAAAGGGAGTTTGGCGCCAAGCAGTTCGATCTCCGCCCGACAATTCTCCTGCAAGCGCTCCAGCATGAAGGCCAGGAAACGCATCTCCATCCGCATCACGTCCTGCTCGTCCGTGATGAAGCCCATTTCGAAATCCAGGCTGAGGTACTCGTTGATGTGCCGGGAGGTGTAATGGGGTTCGGCCCGATAGACATGACCGACTTCAAACACCCGACCGAACACCCCCACCATCATCTGTTTGTAGAACTGGGGGCTTTGCGCCAGGTAGGCGCGTTGACCCATGTAGTCAATCGGGAATAAATTCGCGCCGCCTTCGGTGCCGGAAGCCACGATTTTGGGCGTGAAGATTTCGGTGAAACCCTCGCCCCGCAAGAACGTGCGAAAGCTATCCACCAATTCTCCCTCGATCCGAAAGACGGCCCGTTCTTTGGGATGACGCAAGGCCAACGCCCGGTGATCGAGGTTGGAATCCAACTTGACGGCCAGGTTCTTTTGATTCAACTCGAAAGGGGGGACTTCCAGTGCCGCTGACAGAACCTCCACCCGGCTGACGTGCATTTCAGCGCCCAACGAGGAACGAGGTTCCTCAGCCACCGAACCCCACACCCGGACAGCACTCTCCGTGGGCAGGTCGGCCACCAGGGTTACGTCGTCCACCACCGTCTGCATCACGCCCCAGGGATCCCGGATCAACAGGAAGGCAAAGCCGCCCATTTCACGCACGCGGTACACCCAGCCTTCCAGCGATGTTTCCTGCCCGATGAATTGGTGGAGGTTGCGGGAGTCAGCCGTACTCATTTTTTCCCTGCTGCCTGCCGTAGAGCCTCCACTCTGTCCGTCCGTTCCCAGGGAAACTCCGTGTCGGTGCGGCCAAAGTGGCCGTAGGAAGCCGTTTTCTTGAAGATCGGTCGGCGCAGGTCGAGCTGCTCGATAATCGCTTTCGGCCGCAGGTCAAAGGTTTCCAGGATCGCTTGTTGCAGCTGCTCCTCCGGCACTGTAGCGCTCCCAAAGCAGTTGATGAAGACCGATACCGGCCGCGCTACACCGATGGCATAGGCAATCTGGATTTCGAATGTGTCGGCCAAACCGGCCGCCACCACGTTCTTGGCAATATAGCGAGCCATATAGGCGCCGGAACGGT
>JBGOWQ010000150.1:0-4125 GCA_041478715.1 Thermodesulfobiota bacterium
CATCAAAAACTCGCCGTACATCTCGTTGGTACCCAGTGCGGGGTCGCGCGTGAAGCCGACGCCGGTGCCGGAGGTCTCTCCCCGGTTGCCAAAGACCATCGTCTGCACGTTGCAGGCCGTCCCCCAACTGGCGGGGATATCGTAAAGCTGCCGGTATGCGATCGCCCGGTCATTCATCCAGGAGCCGAACACGGCGCCGATGGCGCCCCATAGCTGCTGGGTGACATCTTCCGGGAAATTCACGCCCACCTTGTGCTGGATCTCGTCCTTGTAGAGTTTCACCAGGCGTTGCAGATCCTGGGTGCTCAGGTCGGTGTCAAAGGGTGCGTGGGCTTCCTGCTTGACGCGTTCCAGGATCACTTCGAAGGGATCTTCCTCGGTTTTGCTGGTGGGTTTCAAGCCCAGGACCACGTCCCCATACATGGTGACGAAGCGGCGGTAGGAATCCCAGGCAAAGCGGGGATTTCCGGTGATCTGTGCCAGACCCTCCACGGTCTTGTCGTTGAGACCCAGGTTCAGGATGGTGTCCATCATGCCCGGCATCGAGGCGCGGGCGCCCGAACGGACGGAAAAGAGCAAGGGATTGTTTGGGTCACCGAACTTGCGACCGATTACGCGCTCGACTTCCGCCAGAGCCGCTTTCACTTCCGCTTCCAACTCAGTGGGGTAGGTCTGCCCGTGCTCATAATAGTAGGTGCAGATATCCGTAGTCAGAGTGAAACCGGGAGGCACGGGGATGCCCAGGTTCGTCATCTCCGCCAGGCCGGCGCCTTTACCGCCCAGCAGCTCCCGCATGGTTCCGTTGCCTTCATGGAATTCGTAAACGTATTTGGTCATTAACGATCCTCCAGATTGAATTCTCTATTTATTCTTTCGGGCGGAAAACAGCCCGGATGAACCACATTAAAATGGCAGAGCGGAGAAATCCGCAAACTGCCCGAACAGTTTTTCCGTTTTTTGCAGCAAGGCCAGGTGGCTTTCCCGTCGCAGGCGGTCTTGGCAAAGGACCAACACCTGATCAAAGAACGCTGATACCTTGGGGGAAAGTTCCACCAGGGCGGACCACAGGGCAGAGAGGTCCGACAAGTCCAGCTGTTCCGTCCGCAACACCGCTTCCAGCAATGATTGCGCTTCCGGCTGCAACAATTCCGGCTGCAGCGCAAACGTCTCCGGCTTGGCCGTGCGAAGGATGTTTTTCATTCGCTTGGCGGACAAGGCCAGCTGCGTAAGATTTGGGTCGTCCCACTCCCTTTGGATCCTCTCGGCTCGTTCGAGCGCTTGTGTCGGAATCAGTGGCCGGGGCGCGATGGCCGCGCTGATCACTTCGAATGCGAATCCCTTCTCTTCCAGCAGGAACCGCAGCCGTCCCTCCAGGAAGGAAAACAAGCGGTCGAAGGAAGCGGGGACCGTCCCGGAAAGGGGCCAGGATCTGCCGAATTCCTCCAGGATCTGCGCTTCTACTTCCAGTAGGGTCTCCAGCGAAAGATTGGACTCTTTCGCTAACAAGAGGGAGAGCAGGCCTTGGCCGGCTCGACGCAAGGCAAAAGGATCGGCCGAACCGGTAGGCTCAAGGCCGATGGCGAAGAACGCTCCCAACGTGTCCAGACGGTCCGCCAACCCCACCAGCCATCCGCTTTCATTGGTGGGCAGCCGGTCCTGCAACGAGCGAGGCAGATAGTGATCCGCGATGCCGACGGCCACCTCCGGTAGTTCTCCTTGCCGTTGGGCGTATTCACGGCCCATGATCCCCTGCAATTCGGGCAACTCGATCACCAAAGCGGTGGTGAGGTCCGCCTTGGCTAACCTGGCGGTCCGTTCGGCACGGGATCTTGCCTCCTCGCCCCACAGCAATGTTTGCCCCAGGGAATGCACCAACGCGCACAGGCGGTCGGTTTTATCGAGCAAGGTCCCCAATTTTTCCTGGAAAGAGATGCCGGACAGCCGGCCGACTCGTTCCGCCAGGGGGATGGTCTGATCCTGCGTGAAAAAAAGCTGAGCGTCCTCCAAGCGACCGATCAGAGCTTCCTGGTTCCCCCGCACCACGATCTCCTCTCCCAGGGCGGGTCCTTCCCGGAAACAAAGGAAATACGGCAGCAGCGCCGCCCCATCCTCGCTGATCGGCAAATGTTTTTGGTGATGTCGCATCACCGTGATCAAGACGTCCTTGGGAAGCTCCAGATACTGTTCCGGGAACGTGGCGCGGAAAGGCGTGGGGTATTCGTGCAGAAAAACCAGCTCGTCGAGCAGGCCTTCCGGCCAAAGCGGTTCTCCACCCACTTCATGAGCCAATTCCGCCACAATCTTTTCCAGTCGCTCGAGGCGATCCGCGGGGGATACCAACACGAAATGATCCTCCAGCGTGGCTCGGTACTCTTCCGCCCGATCCAAATCGATGGTGCCGGAAAAAAAACGCAAGCCGAAGGTGGTGTTTCCGCTCTGGCAGTCGAACAGGTGCAACGGAACGACCTCTCGACCCCAGAGAGCCACCAGCCAGCGCACCGGCCGCACAAAGGACCATGTGCCTTCACCCCAACGCATGCTTTTGGCAAACGGCAACCCGGATACGATCGGCGGAAGCAAATCCGCCAACAGCTCCAGGGGGTTACGCTCGATTTGCTTTTCTAGGTAGACATATTCGTCTTGCTGAATGACTTGGGGTAGCTCACCGCCTTCTTTCCGCAGGAAACCCAGCAATGCCGGAGTGGGCTGGCCGTCCTCGCCAAAGGCGATTTTGGTCGCCGGCCCCTTTTTTCGGACCACAGCGCGAGCAGGATCGAAGTCCAGGTCGTAGGCGTAGAGGACCAACCGGCGCGGTGTAACCCAGCTCTCCAAATCCTTAAACAAGAATCCGCCGCCTTCCAACGTCCGTTGGGCTCGCTCCCGAAGGGATTGCTGCGCCTCCGCCAGGAATCGGGCGGGGATCTCTTCCGTGCCGACTTCAAACAGCAGGTCAGACATTTTCCCGCTCCAGCGTCTGACGGGCGCATTCCCGTACGATTTGGCGGATTCTGCCGATCAAATCGGTGCGCTGGGCCACCGAGACCGCGCCTCGGGCATCCAGCAGATTGAAGGTGTGCGACAGTTTGAGTGCATATTCATAGGCCGGAAGCACCAAACCCTGCTCGTTGCAGTGGCCGGCTTCCTCCTGATAGAGGCGGAACAGTTCCCACAGACGATCCGGATTGGCCTGGTGGAAGGCATATTGGCACCATTCCACTTCCGTGGCGCGGTGGATGTCGCCGTAACGAACGTCCTTCTGCCAGCGCACATCGAACACGGACCGGACTCCTTGGAGGTACATGGCCAGTCGCTCCAGGCCATACGTCAACTCGGCGGAAATGGGCTTCAAGTCGTAGCCGCCCGCTTGTTGGAAGTAGGTGAACTGGGTGATTTCCAAACCGTCCAAGGTCACTTGCCAGCCGGTACCCCAGGCCCCCAGGGTGGGGGACTCCCAGTTGTCTTCCTCGAAACGAATGTCATGCTCTTTCAAATCCAATCCCAACGCCCGCAGGGAATCCAGATAGAGATCCTGGACCTCCGTGGGGGAGGGTTTCAAGATCACCTGGTACTGGTAGTGCCGATAGACCCGGTAAGGGTTTTGGGCGAAGCGTCCATCCGCCGGACGGCGGGAGGGTTGCACGAAAGCGGTTTGCCAAGGGCGTTTTCCCAACACGCGGAAAAAGGTGGCCGGGTGCATTGTGCCGGCTCCCACCTCCAGATCGTAGGGTTGCTCGATCACGCAACCACGCTGTGCCCAGTAGTTTTCTAGGGTAAAGATCAAGTCTTGGAAGGTCATCAAATCTAAATAGTAAATCTATCGCTCTCCGGCATGCTTTGCAAGGAAAACGATCCCCATCGGAGGCCGCCGTTTTAGCGGTTGTTCGGATCTCGCGCCGGCGAGGCCATGACGGTTGGATCCAGGCGTGAAAAAAAGGTCAATACGGGGGAAAACCCCTTCTCCAGGTGGACGCCCAGGAAGAGCCGCAACAATTCCTGCAACTCTCCATCGGTTTCCGGATCGGGACGAAGTTCCTCCCAGGTGAACCCGACCAAGGCGCGTGCCCGGGCCAGAGTTGCCGCCCGCACCGTAATGCTGCGGCCGAAAACCTCGCATTGAGGGCAGAG
>JBGOWQ010000125.1:0-4597 GCA_041478715.1 Thermodesulfobiota bacterium
ATTTTGTTCATCTCATACCTCCTGCCGGCCTTCAAGGACCAGCTTGAGGCCATCCAGCTGTTCCGGATTCAGCTGAAAGCCATATTTCTTGCACAGGGCCTTGTTCCCAAGAGCCTTGGCCAAACAGTTTGTGCTACGACAGACGTACAAACCGCGCCCGTTTGCCCTTCCCGTTGGGTCGTATTGCCATTTTTCTTCGGGTGTTCGAACGATGCGAATCAGCTCTCTCTTGGCAAATTGATGCTGACAACCGACGCATGTACGCAAGGGCAGACGTTTGATCACGGAGCATCGCCTTCAGCTTGAATATCAATTTTCCAGTTTGTCAATTTGGCCGCGAGCCTGGCATTCTGCCCTTCTTTTCCAATAGCCAGGGAAAGTTGATCGCTTTGGACCACTACCGTAGCGGTTTTGCTTTTCTCCTCTAAGTCTACCCGGCTGATTTTGGCGGGTGAAAGTGCGTTTGCGATGAACTCTTTCACATCTCGTGAGTAGCGGATGATATCGATTCGTTCTCCCCGCAGCTCTCGCACAATCGCTTGAATTCGGATCCCTTTCGGCCCCACACAAGCTCCAACAGGATCGATTTTCTCTTCGCGAGACGCCACCGCGATCTTACTGCGCAATCCTGGCTCCCGGGCAATGCTTTTGATTTCCACACGCCCTTCGAAGATTTCTGGAACCTCAAGCTCGAAGAGGCGTAACACTAGCTCTTTGTTGGCTCTGGATACGATTAATTCCGGACCGCGAATCCCTCGATGAACAGATTGCAGATACACACGATATCGTCCGCCGATCTCGTATCGTTCTCCTGGAACCTGCTCCTTTGGAGGTAATGCTGCTTCGGAACGCTCGTCAAGATCAATGTAGACCTGGTTGCCTTCTTTTCTGCGGATCGTACCATTGATCATTTCTCCTTCTTTATCTGCGTACTCGGCATAGGATGCTTCACGTTCCGCTTCCTTGATTTTCTGAAATACAACCTGTTTTGCCGTTTGTGCGGCAAGCCGTCCGAAATCTTTGGGTGTAACTTCCTGCTCGATCCAATCTCCCACTTCAATTTCGGGCTGCGACCTTCGTGCATCCGCCAAAGAGATTTGTGTGAATCTGTTTTCCACTTCGGGTACAACTTCCACTTTAGCTAATACGCGGAAAGCTCCATTTTTTTCGTTCAATTCCACAGAAATATTTTGGGTACCGCCGAAATTCCTCTTTACCGCAGAGGTTAAAGCCGAAGCGATCGCTTCCAGAAGAGATTCTTTGGAGATTCTCTTTTCTCGCGCAATTTGGTCCAATGCCATCATCAAATCCTTGGATTCAGCGTACGCCATTTTGTGCCTCCCTCCTTTATCGAAAAACCAACCGTGCTTTTTGAATTGTTTCAATCGGAATCAGCAAGAGGTCTTCGTCTTTGATCAATCTAACTTCTCGTTCTTGAAGCCCATCTAGAATTCCTTCGATTGCGTCTTCTCCATCAAGAGGCTCTCGTAGCAGAAAACGAATCGGTTGTCCCCGAAAAAGATCGTACTCTTCCTCGCGCTTGAATTGGCGCTCCAGTCCGGGAGAGGATACTTCCAGGTGAAATCGACCGGAAAAAAAACGATCCATCGCACGATCTAACATCCGTGAGGCTTTTGCGCAGTCATCTAAGCCTACACCGTTGTGCGCAAATATGACGATCCGAACCGTTGGTTCTCTTCCAACATGCACTTCAACATCCAATAAATGATACCCGGCTCTTGCTAGAATCGGCTTGATTTCGTTTTCAATTTGTGTCGTTCGCAATTTTTCCATATATACCAATGGAAAAGAGTGGGAAAGACCCACTCTTCACCAAAGTGAGTATAGAGTTCACTGGGAGTCGCGTCAACCGTCACTAAAAAAACATGGTGCAAGCTCTGACAAGAATCGGAGGATTCCGATTGGGGTCTGTTCGATATCCTGGCCCAGGGGATTGTCTTTCATCAAATCGACCAATAACTTTCGATCGCACATAGACGATGCTCCGCAGATTTCACACCCACCAATATCGTTGACATCCATAATCGCTACTTGACAACCAAAGCGCTGTGCAAGCTGTCGACAGGCCCGATTTGGCTGTGCAGGTCCGAGTGTGATATTTCCACGTAGCATACCGTAAGGCGCATCTCCGTCGATCCAAGCTGCTTGGCGGCCAGCAATCCGATAAAACAGACCTTTGATCCCTATCCATTTTCCAATCATGCCGAAAACTGCTGCAAGAAGGATTCGTAGCTGACCACATTCCCAAATCGCTACCTGCATCGATTCGGGACTGCCCAAACCGATTCCATGCGAGGTTTTTTTCACCTTCCTGGCTAGAAAGACCGCTAACCGAGAGGGTTGGATCGTCTCTGTGGCTACAAGACGACCTTGTGCGGCAGCGACCATTTTTTCCGAAAGGACTACGATGTCGCCCTTCTGCAACAAACCGTAAGTGTATCGACCAAATACTTGCTCCAGTTGGTCCGGAGGTTTAATCTCGTGCGTTCGAACTGGGATGCGGAGAACTAGTTCTCCGCGCCTGGAAATCACGGCAAGTTTGTCTTGGCTGATGAAGGTCATTTTTGTTCTTTCTCTGAGTCGCCCGTCTTCGAACGGCTTTCAGAGATATATGCCTTTGCCTTCGCCTTTAATTCCTTGGCTTGCGGTGACTGAAATATGCGAATTGAATAGAGAAGGCCGCTGAATAAGTACAATACAAGACAGGCGTAGAACAAATAAATGGCATAAGGAATGTTGGCAACGACAAGGGCCAATCCAAGCATGAAAAGGCCTGTGGAGTACTTCCCTACTTTTGTTTCAGCCACCAATTGCTTTTTTTGCCACAAGAGGATCAAGGTGGCGATGACCAAAAATATATCTCGAATTAAGAAAAGCCCAAGCAAGCTCCACTGAATTTTCCCCATGATGCACAATGTCACGATGGCCGAACCCCCCAGGATTTTGTCCACGAAAGGATCCAAGGTTTTTCCCAGCTTGCTTTCCTGATTTAGTTTTCTGGCAAGATATCCATCCATATAATCGGAAATGGCCGCGAGAGAAATGATGATAACCGCTCCGATCGAATCGTTTCGTATGATGAAGTAACAGAGAGGAATGCTGGCCAATAGGCGTAACAATGTCAGCAAGTTGGGCCACGTTAACCAGTTGTTTGTTGGTTTGGTCAGCATCTTCATTTCATTCGACTCAATATCGTTTTGGAAAGCTACGCAATTCTCCGCATGGATTTCCCCTAGTATAGGCTGCGTTGACTCTGCTTGATGGTCCGTTCGTCAAAACCACAGAGAGCCAGAAACCCCTCCAATGCTTCCAATCGACCAGCCTGTTCGGGTGATGACTCCTTTCCTTGCAGAACCTGTCGGTATTCCTGTAAGGCCCTCGAGCAAGCTGCTTCTACTCCATCCGTTTCCACCCATGCAATC
Organism: Thermodesulfobiota bacterium; assembly: GCA_041478715.1. GTDB lineage: Bacteria > Caldisericota > JANLFM01 > JANLFM01 > JANLFM01 > JAPLHX01. Next base: position 3,444 of record JBGOWQ010000125.1, read on the forward strand.
AAGTCTTTGTAGATTAGCCTCCGGGATTCGGCATGTCTCTGCCAATATTCTGGATCCTTGGTGGTAACTGCTGCCAGCAGGGCTTGTTTTGCCATAGCCTTGAAAGCGTTCAAACTTTTTAGAACCCGTTCTTGTTCCGGTGCTACCTGCAATTTTCATCACCCCTTTTTGTTTTGGCTGCGGAACCACAATCTTTGTACTACTTTGTTTTGAAGGGAGCACTCTGCCGGTATGTAAACCTTGGAAATGTTTTTCTTTTGCAGATCGGCCAAAAGAGAAAAAAACAAGGATGCCCTTTTTGGAACGGATTTCAACACAACAATATCGCCCAATTGCTCTTCCGGAAAGCTTTTCCCTTCCGGCAGGAAAAGAACTTCCAGCCTCACGAGCTTGCGACCCGTCTCTTTTAAACGGATACCGGTCAGTTCTTGTAGCAACTCCAGGCCAATCGCTCCTTCGCGCAACAATGTGGGCGGATCTGTGGTGAGATCGACAAGTGTGGAGTCAAGTGCATAGTCGGATGTCCCTCCATCCACGGTACCATCAATCCACTCACCGATTTCTTCCTCGGCATCAAGAGAAGACACGGCGCTCAGACTTCCGCTTCGATTGGCGGAAGTAGCAAGCAGGGGTGCGCCCACCAGTCTGCCCAGTTCCCTGAATTGAAGGTGATTGGGATAGCGAAAGGCAGCGGTCTGGCGATTGCTTCTTGCCTGCGAGGGAACCAAAGGGGAGGATGGCACAATCAGCGCCAACGGACCGGGCCAAAAACAATCGATGAATCGGTTGGCGATACTAGGAACGTCTTGCCCAAACTTGAAGAGCTCTCCGAGCCGACTGATGTGCAGAGACAGGGGTTGGTCCCCAGTCCTTCCCTTGATCGCAAATATGCGCTGGATTGCTTCTGGGTGGAATGGATGCGCCCCCAAACCATAAACGGTTTCTGTCGGGAACGCACAAACGCCCCCCCGCTTAAGGATTTCCGCTACTTCCGGAATTGTCTTGATCATCAGAATCCATTGGACGATCTTCTTTCGTCTTGGATTTGGCTTTCACCAAAAATAGCAGCTCCTGTCCCTGCAGCAGACGCTCGATATTTGTTCGGTGTCTCATCAAGGTTAATCCAAACAGGATCAATCCCATAAGAAAATAGG
>JBGOWQ010000161.1:0-3807 GCA_041478715.1 Thermodesulfobiota bacterium
AACTCGGGAATGGCGGGTGTGCCGGCGAGGACTTCTGCGCTGCTGCGCATGAGGCGACCGTTCTGGAGGGTCACCTCGATGATGGACGATCCGGGTGGTCAAAAGAAGCTTACAGAATACATTGCCGCAGCCGGTGTTATGCGACGATTGAAGACCGCCCGCATCGGGGTTCTTGGACATGCCTTTGAAGGCATGACGGATCTGATGATCGATCAGCTCAGCCTGCGCCAGTTTGTGGGTCCGGTGTGCTGGCCGGTGGAGCCAGAGAAGGTCTCGGTCGCCATGGGCGAAATTTCGGAGGCTGCTCTCAAGGCGCTGGTCGAGAAAGAAACCGGGCGTTATAAAATTGATATGGATGCAGCCCAGTTCGAACATTCCTGCCGATTGGCATTGGCTCTGGAAAAAGTGACCCGCGACGGCAAGTTCGACGCTGTGGCTTCCTTTGACCAAGTCTGGCTCACTGACCATCGAGTAGGAATTATTCCAGCCTACGCCACCGGACGTTTATGTGAGATTGGATTCCCCTGCTCGACCGAAGCGGATATCACAACGGTAACTTCCATGCTGATGCTGCATGAGCTGACCGGTAAAGCCACCTTCCTTGAAAACTATGTCATTGATTTCAAACAGGACGCTATGATCCTTTCGCACGATGGGCACGGTAATCCCGCTTTGGCTGCTAAACCCGCGAAAGTCACTATCAAACACAGTATCTACTATAAGGGTGTAAACGGTTTCGGCGCCAGTTTCGAGTATGCTTATGCCCCCGGGCCGGTAACGAATCTGGCACTGGTGAACGTCGGAGGACGCTGGCGCCTTAACATTGCTGAAGGTGAATCAATGGCCATCAAGCCACGCCCTGTGGCTGCACCGCAAATGCTGTTTAAACCCAAGAACCTTCACATTCGGGAGTGGTGTGACGCCTGGTGCAAAGCAGGCTCACCACACCATATGGCGCTGGCATACGGACACTTGTCCGGGCAGATTAAAACCTATGCTGAAATGCAAGGTTTGGAAGTCGTTGAAATCTAGACAATTACAGCAAGAGGCCCGCAAGGGACATGACATATCGTTTAAAATGGGCAAAAAATAAAAGTTGTTGGTTGAGATAAAAGCTATGGAAGATCTAAGCGCTGCTGAACGAAGATCACTGATCGCGCAAACAGTGTTGGAAAATGGGAAAGTGTTCGTTGCCGAATTGGTCCATCAGTTTCAGGTGACCGAAACATCCATCCGCCGCGACCTGACCATACTGGAGGTCAGCGGTCGCTTGAAGCGCATCCATGGCGGAGCGATTCCCATTCCTGGTAGTACGCGCACGGATTCTTTTGCCGAAAAGAAGGCGCTGCACATCAAAGCCAAGGAACGCATTGGCAAAGTGGCCGCAGGGATGATTAAGCCAAAGGATATTCTGCTGCTGGATTCAGGTACCACAACCTTACATATCGTCCGACAAGTTCCTTCTGCTTTACGCAGCAGCAATCTGATCGCACTGGTAACCAACTCGCAGCCCATTGCTCAGGAAGTGCTGACCTGGCCTTCGCCAAATTTAACCATGCTGGGCGGATTGTATTTACCAGATTATCAAGCTACCGTCGGGCCGCAGACATTGGCTCAACTGCAAGAGTTAACGGCAGACAAGGTTTTTCTGGGGACCGACGGCTTGACTCTCGGCAGTGGCGCCACCACTGCCAATATTTTAATGGCGGAAGTGGATCGGATGATGGTTGAGCGCTCTCGCCAGGTCATCCTGGTAACCGATAGCAGCAAACTCGGTCGAGTGGGTTTTGTCCCGGTCAAGCCGATAAGTGCATTCCACATGCTCATCACCGATACGAATGCGCCGCCGGATATTGTTAAATCCATTCGCGATATAGGCGTTGAAGTCATCCTCGTATAAAACATGATGAGCATTTTACATTCTGCGATCTCCCGTAAATAAAATGCCTGTCTTGGGGGAGTTAATATTCCGGAAAGATAGTCTAAGGAGGCTTGTCCCCTCCGGGTAGCAAGTGGTTCATGGTCAAATCGTTGATAAGGAAAACGCGTTATGTATAGGGGACTAAAGATAACCCCGCCATTTTTTGAGATAGGTCCGAAGGCTTATCTGTATGGTACGGAAGTTCTTAAACTTGCCCGACATGCTGACAAAGTCGGCAAAAAGTATGCTGTTCAAATAATTATTACCCCTCAATACGTTGATATTCCGATACTTGCACGTGAGATGGAGAATGTTCTGGTATTTGCCCAGCACATGGATTCGCTGGAAGTGGGTAGAGGTGTTGGTTCTGTTCTGCCTGAGGCGCTTAAAGCAGCTGGCGCCGTTGGGGTTTTGTTGAATCACGCCGAGAAAAGAATATCGAGGGATGAATTGGAACGCACAATAAAGCGAGCTGATAAAATCGGACTTGCAACGATGGTGTGTGCCGACACCCTGGAGGATGCTGCAGTCGTTGCTCACATGGAACCCAATATCATCATTGCCGAGTCTCCCGATTTGATCGGTATTGGCAAACGAGATGCAGATGACCAGTCGGCAATTATTAGAATAAATGAGACTGTCTGGGAAATTAATCCTGAAATACGGGTACTTCATGGTGCGGGGATCAGTTGTGGCCAGGATGTCTATGATGTTATTGCACACGGCGCTCAAGGTACCGGCTCTACGAGCGGAATTATCCTGTCAAACGATCCGTTCGGGATGCTTGAAGCAATGGTGAGGTCCGTGCGCGAAGCATGGAATAATACATATTATATTCGGAGGTTTGGCGATGTCAGTGTATCATGAGACTTTCAAGATCCAGTCGGATAGAAGGCCGACGTTCCATGATGTGACGGCACAAGTACAGGAAATCTTGAAAAAGTCAGGGATTAAGAATGGAATCCTGGTTGTGTTTTCGCAACATACTACCTGCAGTGTAATGATTCAGGAAACATCCGACGATACCAACTATTGGGGTACTGAGCTACTGATGCAAGACTTGGTGAACGTCCTTGAAAACATCATTCCTACCTGCCGAACAGAGGGGCAGTATCTTCATCCCGGTCCCAAGCATATAACTGCCGCAGCTGGAAGGAACGAGCTGCCGTCATGGTCACTAAATACAGACGCGCATCTGAGATCAATTCTTATGGGACGATCGCAAACCATTCCCGTTATCGATGGTCAAATGGAGCTTGGAGAGTTTGGGCATATCTATTTTGCCGATTTCGATCAGGTTCGCGCACGTGAAAGAATAGTAAGAGTTCAGATTGTAGGAGAGTAACCGTAAGCGTCATTCGTAAACCACCTCCTCGATGGAGAAAAACCGATCAGGCTGTGGTAGCGGTGCCGGGTTTGACACCGAGCGGACTGGCGAAAACGCCGCCTGAGTGCGGACCATACAGAAAAAGGCTGTCCCGATGCCGGAATGGTAATGCTCGGCATTGTACCAGTGGAAGAAACCCTGGCAGAAGAGCCGGGCGTCTTGGGCACAGACAGGTAACCGATAAATATGGCTATTTCAGTGCTTCAGCTATCCGGTCCAGCCCTTTGTCTATGTTTGCCATTGATGTTGCGTAAGACAGCCGGAAATGGTTGTCTGAGCCGAATGCTATCCCCGGTACCACAGCCACTTTTGCCTCGTTAAGCAACATTTCGGCAAGATCAAAAGACCCTTTGATCTGCCTGCCCTTGATTGTCCTTCCCGTGAAGGAGGAAAAATTCGGGAAAATATAAAACGCACCTTCCGGTTCGACATAAGTCAGCCCCGGTATCCCGTCCAAGCGCTTCATGATGTTCTGCCTTCTTTTATCAAACTCGGATAC
>JBGOWQ010000070.1:0-6316 GCA_041478715.1 Thermodesulfobiota bacterium
GGTCTCGACGTGACAAACCTTTTTCCCGGCAGTCTTGCCCATCTCGGCCAATCGTTGTGTATTGGCGGAATTCAGTCCCCCCACCACCACCAAAGTTCCGATTCTGGGAAGCAATCGTTGCAGGCTCTCCTGGCGCCTACGCGTGGCCTGACAGATCGTGTTGAAAATCCGCAATTCATCGGTTTTAGCCGGCACAACCTGGGAAAGCGACTGGAGGGCTTCCAATGTCTGCGTACTTTGCGCAAAAACAGCCACCTTTTTAGTCCAAGCAATGGTTGACGCTCGATTGGCAGAAGGAGTCAGGATTGCATCGGGCACGAAGGATAGCAAGCTCTCCGTTTCCGCATGCCCGGGATCGCCCAAGAAGACAATCTGATACCCTTCTTCTGCACTTTTGATCATCAGGTTCCGGGTTCGGGTCAATTCCGGGCAGGTGGTGTCAAGCATGGTCACCCCGCGCTGCCGAGCTAGCTCCAGGAAAGCCCTGGGTATCCCTTGCGCAGGAATGATGAGAAGCTCACCTGATTGAAAAGACTCCAGTCGTTCCCGCGCAAGCACTCCCCGTCGCTCCAGGAATTCGACGACCTGTGGATTGTGGATCAGAGGACCAAGCGTGAATGTGCGGCGCGGAATGGCCTGTTTAATCGACATTTCCACGGCCCGTTTCACGCCAGAACAGAAACCCACCGCAGATGCTACCAGAACCTTCATTACCACACCGCTTGGCGCAACGCATACAGATTGGCCGGCGGCACGGTTGGTCGGGCGGTGCAGCCTGGAGCCAAAACAATACGGTGGGGCCAGATCTCCTGCAACACCTTCTGCGCCTGATTCCGCACCTCTGCCGGTGTCGCTTCCTCCAGTGTTTGGCGCGAAAGCCCCCCGATCAGTATTCGATCCGTTTTTCCCGCCGCTTCCACCATGGTCAGATTGCCTGGCAAAGTGGGATCCCAGGAGAACCCGGCGACATCAAACTTCAAAAGACTGGGAAGATAGTTTTCGCTCCCGCAAACATGAAATATGTTCCATGGGGCCTTCACCTTCTGCAGGAATTCCTGGTCATAAGGCAACACGAATTCCAGAAAAGCCTGCCAAGGAATCGTTGGGGCCTCGGCCCATTCGGTGGTGGCAAAAAAGATCCCGTCCGCCCCCAGCCGCACAGCCTGTTGGCTGAACCGGATCAAGGTGCGGTTGATTGTCTCCAGAGATCGGTGGACCCAATCCGGTTGCGTGACGAATGCTTCGCGGACGAGATCGTTCCCATCAAACAAGTCGGCAAGCACCGAGATCGCGTTGAAACAGGTAGAAATCAAAGGCAAACCGGGAAAGCGCCCGCGCACCAGCTGCAAAACCGAAAGCTGCTGCAAGAACGAACCGGGTAGTTCTGGGGCTTCTGGCAACTCCGGTAAGTTCTTGGCAGAGCGAAAAGGCGGAATGGAGCTGGGACCCTTGCAGTAATCGTCGGGACCCGGTTGGGCTTTCAAGCCCCAGGCTTCTGCATAGAATGTGGCCCGGTAGTTCAATTTGATCAGATCCCATTCGTAGTCCGCCTGGAAATCGATCAGAGCCTTGGCCAGAGCATCCGCATCCCATTCGCTTTGATAGAAATGACGCCAACTAGCAGCAGGGGCTCGGTTGATTCGAGCCCCGTGCAGCATTTGCCAGGCCAGACTCTCGGCAGACTTCATCGCTGACGCAGAACCAGCTCCTGGGGGGTGGAGCGGCCTGCAACAACCTCCAGCGTCTTCAACCAATCGTTAAAGGTTGGTTTGTCTTCCTGATAGAGGATTCCCAAATGCAGCCGGTCTCCTTCCTGCTCAATCAGTTGCAGAGCATGAATCCGGTCATTCGGTTGATATCCTTCCGGCAATGGCACCACTCTTTCCTGGAAGTACTTGAAGGTGTCCGTGCGATTGAATGTAATACAGGGGGAAAGCACGTCGATGAAGGCGAATCCTTTATGCGCAATCGCTTTCGTCAGGATTTCCGCCAATTCGCCGGCCTTGGCGGAAAATCCCCGCGCCACAAAAGTAGCTCCTGATGCCAAAGCCCAGACCACCGGTTTCACCGGTGCTTCAAAGTTGCCGTAAGGGGAGGAAACAGTGCGGAAATCGAGGCTGGATGTCGGAGCAACCTGTCCTTTGGTCAAGCCATAGATCCGGTTATCCATTACGATATAGGTTAAATCAATGTTTCGCCGGGCGGCATGGGGAAAATGGCCACCACCGATGGCGAATGCATCTCCGTCTCCCCCGGTCACGATCACTTCCAGGTTCGGGTTCGCCAACTTCACGCCTTGCCCCAGCGGCAAAGCCCGTCCGTGCAAGCCGTGAATACCATAGGTGGAAACGAATCCCGGCAAACGGCTGGAACAACCGATGCCGGAGACAACGGCGATATTGTTGGGATCCAAATCAAGTCGCGCGAACGCCTGGAAGAGGGCGGTCAAGACGCCGAAATCGCCACATCCTGGGCACCAGGTCGGTTTGAGGGTTCCTTTGTAGTCCTGCGGATTGCGGGCCATCAGGCAACCTCCTTCACTTTGCTGATGATTTCCGTAGCCAGAAACGGACGTCCTCCATAGATACGAAGAGGGATCGGGTTGAACAGGAATTCGGTCCGTAGCAAGTGGGTGAACTGCGCATGGTAATTCACTTCGGGAACAATCACTTTTTTCTTTCCCTTGAGGAATTCCGCTATCGCTGCAGTAGGGAGCGGGTTGATCAACTTGACCATTAACACGTCCAATGGGATGTCTCCACATTGTTCCACCGCTTCGCGGATCGTTCCTTCGGTGGAACCCCAGGAAATGATACCGATCTGGGCCGTGGGATCGCCCCAACGTTCCAGATTTAGAGGGCTATTGTCCAGCACTAAGTTCAACTTGCGAAAACGTTTCTCCTGCATCTGTTCGTGTAACATAGGTTCATAATTGGGCAAACCGCCGCCATCGTGCTCCAGGCCGCGGGCGATATAAGCGCCGGGCATTCCTGGAATTCCCATCGGCGAGACGCCGGAATCGGTGATTCGGTACCGCTGGTAGGTCTGGGAATCCTCCTGTGCAATTACCAAGCGGTCTTCCAGCTGAATCTGACTGAAATCGGGAATCGACATCGTTTCAAATCGTTGCGCCAAGGCTTGATCGGAAAGTACTAATACCGGTCCTTGGGTTCGCTCAGCCAGGTTGAAGGCACGGATCGTCTGATAGAAGCAATCTTCCACGGTGCAAGGAGCCAGTACCACGCGCGGTGCATCGCCGTGACCGCCGAAAACAGACGCAAAAAGGTCGCCCTGTTCCGTTTTGGTGGGAATGCCGGTAGCCGGTCCGCCTCGCTGCACATCGACAATGACGGCGGGTAGTTCCGTCATGGCAGCCAAGCCGATCAATTCGGTCATCAAGGACAGGCCGGGTCCCGAAGTAGCAGTCATCGCCTTCTTCCCTGCGAAGGATGCACCGATCACCATTGCCAATGCAGAAATCTCATCCTCCACCTGGAGGGAGACCCCGCCTAGCTTGGGCATTTCCACCATCATCGTTTCCAGGATATCGGTTGCGGGAGTAATCGGATACTTCGCGAAGAAACGGCAACCCGCTATCAGCGCTCCCAAAGTGATGGCCATGTTTCCGGAAAGTACCAGGCGGTGTTTGCCTTCCCCCCGCCCCAACTGGTGAGGGTCCTTCTTCTGGACGTGCTCCCGGGCATAATCGGCTCCCACTTGCAGCGCAAACAGGTCTTTTTCCAGGATCGCTTGCCCCTTGCGTCCGAATTTCTCGCGGATGATCTCTTGCAGCTTGTCCATCGGCATCAAGAACAGTTCGGCAATCGCCCCGAGCACAACGATGTTCTTGGTCTGCGGGGCTTGCACCTGGTTTGTGGTGAGGTCCTTGAAGGGCGCGGCATAGAGCAGCAGGTCATCCCGTGAATGCGGCTGCGTTTCCGCCGGATCGAAGATCAGGATTCCACCCTTCCGCAGCTGGCGATAGTGGCGGTCATAAGCTTCCTGATTCAGAGCGACCAGAATATGGACTTCATCTGAGGCGGAAAAGATCGGAAAATTCGCAGCACGCATTTGAAACATACAATGACCCCCGCGCACTTCCGCCGGATAGGAACGGAAGGTGAAGACGTTGAATCCCGCCCTGGCGCAGGCCATTGTTAGGATCTCGCCCGCACTGATGATTCCTTCGCCGGATTCTCCGCCGATCCGAACCACCAGATCTACTTTTTCCATCTTCTGAGTTCACTCCTTTAGTCAGGATGGGATGTCTGAGGCCGCATCCGATTGATGATAGCAAGTTTCCCAATCGGACAATAGGCGTCTTGCAAGCCATGAGCTGGCCCAGTTACAATCAGGTCATTCTTTTTCAGTCCTTGGAAGGAGCAACATGCAAATCAAACTGGAGCGAGGAGCTCTGCCTCAGCTATCTGTGGATGTTTTGTTACTGGTGGTGCCGGATGATCGATTCCCAAAGGAATGGACGGCATTGGATGAACTGCTCCAGCATCAGTTGTTTCAGCTTTGGAAAGCCGCTGAACTCGCTCCTAAAGAGCTGCCTCTCCTGTTCGGTTTTGACCGTATTCCGACAAAAAAAATCCTTTTAGCGAAATTGAAAGCGGATAACGGGGAATCCAGCCTCCGTTTGCTCTATGCGAAGGCCGCCCGAAAAATCCGCACGGAGAAGCTGGGCCGATCCGTAGCGCTGACCCTTCCCGGCATGAAGGACCCTGCAGCAGAATTGGAGGAGGCGGTAGAAGGGTTCTATCAGGGCAGCTATTTGCCGGAACTGTACAAGACCGAAACGAAACATCCACCGATCGAGGAGCTATGGATCAGCTCAACCGCCACGGACTTGGGATTGACCTTGGAGAAAGCAGTTTGCATCGCCAAATCACAGGAGTTCGCCCGAAATCTTGTCAATGAGCCGGCAAGCACAGCCACACCGTCTTACTTGCTGGAAGAAGCTCGTAAATTGGCCGACTCCTATGCCGGTGAGTTGGAGATCCTCACGTTGGCCGAAGCGGAGAAGCGTGGAATGGGAGCCTTCTGTGCGGTCGCCCGCGGCTCCGACCAATCCGCATTCCTACTGCGCTTGCGCCATGCCGGTTCCGGCAAAGACCAACGTTTGTTTCTGATCGGCAAGGGACTCACGTTTGACTCCGGCGGTTTGTCTTTGAAACCGTGGGAGTCAATGGTGCCCATGAAATCCGACATGGCCGGTGCGGCGACGGTTCTAGGGGCATTCCAAGCGCTGGCTCAGTTGCGACCAGACCTGGACTTCACCGTAATCACACCTCTAACCGAGAACCTCCCATCCGGCAAATCATTCAAGCCGGGTGACATCTTGCGGGCTTACAACGGAAAAACGATTGAGGTTCGTTCCACCGATGCGGAAGGCCGTTTGATCCTGGCGGATTCCTTGTGTTGGGCCACCGAGTTGGGTGCAACCCATATCGTAGACCTGGCTACGCTCACCGGCGCTTGCATCGTTGCCTTAGGCTACGAAACGGTGGGTTTGTTTGGCAATTCCAAGGAATGGAACCAACGGATCTGTGACGCGGCCCAAAAAGCAGAAGAACGAGTCTGGGCCATGCCAATGTACGCTGAGTACAAGGAGCTGAACAACTCAGAAATCGCTGACATTGCCAATTCTGCCGGCAAAGCGGGCTCTCCTGCCGGAGCGATCGCGGCCGCATTTTTCCTCAAGGAGTTCGTCAAGGATGGCGTTCAATGGGCACATTTAGACATTGCCGGTCCGGCGTTCCTGAATAAACCAGACAGAGGTTATGCGATCGGAGCCACCGGCATTATGGTTCGAACGCTGGTGGAGCTGGGGTTGGAATTCTAGCTTCAGATTCCGGGCTTGGCTCTATCTATTCGATCGATGTGCGGCAGGTCTCACAAACCGAATTCACCTGGAAACCCGCGTCCTTCAGCTTACCCTCGAGCAAGCCAAGCTTCGAAGTAGCCAGGCGGAGCATCACCTGAATCTTTAAATCCGGCATCTCCATCACTGCCAGGCCAATCACATTCACCCCATGGTCTCGCACAATGGACAGCAGATCGGCCAGAGCACCCGTCCTGTTTTCCGTTTCCAGCACCAAACGGGTTCCTGCCCTGCGAAAACCGAAGATCTCCACGATCGCGTCGAATAGATCGGATTCGGTGATAATTCCTACCAGCTTCTTGTCCTCGACCACCAACAGGGAACCGAATTTGTGCTCCCGCATGATCACCGCCGCTTCCTCTATCGTCGTATCCTGGCTTAAGAGGGTGGGGTTCTTGATCATCACCTCCCGAACCGTCATCTTCGACA